>JALZOI010000903.1 GCA_030857245.1 Myxococcota bacterium | reverse complement strand
CGCCCCGCTCCACCCGGCGAAGGTCGAGCCCGCGGCCGGGGTCGCGCTCAGGGCCACGACCGTGCCGTGCGTGAACAGCTCGGTGCAGTCGCTGCCGCACGCGATGCCAGGTCCGCTGACGACGCCGGCGCCCGGGCCGCCGGTGGCGACCGCGAGGACGTGCGTGTTGATCGTGAAGGTCGCGGTGACGCTGCGCGCGGCGGTCATCGTCACCGCGCATGCGCCGGTGCCGGTGCAGGCGCCGCTCCAGCCCGCGAACGTCGAGCCGGTCGCGGGCGTGGCGGTCAGCGCCACCACGGTGCCAAACGGGAAGACCTCACCGCAATCGGCGCCGCACGCGATGCCGGTGCCGGTGATCGCGCCCGCTCCGCTGCCGCTGCGCGCGACGGTGAGCGCGTGCGTGTCGAGCGTGAACGTCGCGGTGACGGTGCGCGCGGCGGTCATCGTCACCGCGCATGCGCCGGTACCGGTGCACGCGCCGCTCCAGCCCGCGACCGTCGAGCCCGTCGCCGCGACCGCCGCCAGCATCACGACGGTGCCGTGGTCGTAGACGTGGCTGCAGTCGGTGCCACACGCGATACCCGCCGGGCTCGAGCTCACCGAACCCGTGCCGGTGCCCGCCCGCGTGACGCCGAGGGGGAACGTGGTCAGCGTGAAGGTCGCGGTGACCGTGGTCGCCGCCGTCATTGTGACGCTGCACGGGCCGGTACCCGCGCACGCGCCGCTCCAGCCGGTGAAGGTCGAGCCCGTCGCCGGGCTCGCGGTGAGCGTGACCACCTGCCCCGCTGCATAGGTCTGCTCGCAGTCGGCGCCGCAGCTGATCCCCGCCGGGCTCGAGGCCACGGTGCCACTACCGGTGCCGCCTCGCGACACGAACAGCGTGACGTCGTCGAGCACGAAGCTCGCGGTGACCGTGGTGGCGGCGGTGACCGTCAGCGCGCACGCCGCCGTCCCGCTGCACGCGCCGCCCCAGCCGGCGAACGTCGAGAGCGCACCCGGCGTCGCGGCGAGCGTCAGCGTCGTCCCGTGCTCCACGACCGTCGTGCACGTCGGCCCGCAGGTGATCCCGCCGCCGCTGACCGTGCCGGCCCCCGCGCCCGCCCGGCTCACCGTCACCGGGTACGTCGCGAGGGCGAACGTCGCGGTCACGCTCGCGGCCTCGCCGAGCGTGACCTCGCAGGTCGGCGCGCTCCCCGTGCAGGCGCCCGTCCAGCCCGTGAACAGCGACCCGGTCGCGGGCACCGCCGTCAGCGTGACGATCGTGTCGCGCGAGAAGCCCGACGTGCACGTCGCGCCGCACGTGATGCCGGCGGGGTCCGAGGTGATCGTGCCGGCGCCGTTGCCGGCGAGCGTGATCGCGAGCTCGACGGCGTCGGGCGGTGCATCGGATGGTACGTCGAGGCCAGCGTCCGCGGGCGGGGGCGGCGCGTCGGGCAGGTGATGCACCGGATCGTCACCGCCACAGGCGGCGGTGGCGAGCGCGAGGAGGAGGACGAGCCGCGCGCGTGCGCGCGAGCAGACGGGCCGCAGGGAGGTTCGCATCACCCGGTAGATGCGGCCCGCCGCCACTGTGACAGGGCGCCGCCGCGGCACGGCCTGCGCAGGCGCTACAGGTGCTCGTCGAACCACGCCGGGATCACGGTGACGCCCTCGCTGATCCACTCGTGGCCGGCGCCCTCGCGGAGCACGGTGTCGACCGTGTGCCCGCCGGCGACCAGCTGGTCGCGGTACGGCGTCATGACCGATGGCCGCACGGTGAGGTCGGCGCTGCCATGCAAGAACACCGTCGGCGGATGATCCGCGGGCAGGTCGGGGACGCTGCACACGAGCCCGCACGTCGCGTACGATCCCGAGTGGATCGCGAGGGCGCGGAACCGGCCCGCGTAGCTCACCGCCATCCGGCTGGTCATGAAGCCGCCACTCGAGATGCCCATGGCAGCGAGCCGCGCGGCATCGAGCGGACCGAGCTCGCCGGCGTCGATCGTGGCGAACAGCCGGCGCACGAACACGTCGTCCTCGCTGCCGCTCCACGCCGTCGCATACGGCGGGATGTTGGTCTGCCAGTACGAGTTGCCGCCGTCGCGCGCATCCGGCGCGACCACGGCGTAGCCACGATCGAGCAGCGCCGCGATGGTGCGGGTGAGCTCGTACTGTCCGAACGGATCGGTCCGCGCCGCCGCGAACGCGCGCGAGCCGGCCACCAGCGAGCCCTGGAAGTAGATCACGGTCGGCCAGCCGGCCGCTGGCGGTGTGCCGGCGGGGAGCTCGTACGTCACGGTGCGCCCGCCGATCTCGGTCGCGCGGCTCGTACACGTGATCATCGTGGTCGTCGACGCGCAGCGAGGTTCGCCCGGCGGCGAGGCCGCGTCCGCGGCGGCGGCCGCATCGAGCGTCGGGGCGGTGGTGCTCGGCGCCTCACCGCACCCCATCGCGAGGAGCACGACGAGCACGAGGACACGAGGATACTGCACGCCGCAGTCATACCCCGTCCGGCTCCGGGTGCGGTGGCCTCGAAGCTGGTGGGGACGTTGCCGTCGGCCGGGACGCGCCACACGCCGCATCGGCGAAGGCCTGGACGTGCGGCAGCGCGCTCAGCTCAGGGCGGTGAGCAGCCGCAAGACCTTCGCCGGCGCCACGACCGCCTCGGCCCGGAACGGCGCCTCGGCCGTCGCGACGTCGTGCCCGGCGACCTC
>JALZOI010000281.1 GCA_030857245.1 Myxococcota bacterium | reverse complement strand
GCAGCCGCCGGCACCGGCGGGTGCTCCGCCGGCTGTCGCGCCGGGAACGCCGCCGGCCGCCGCGCCTGCGAGCGACAAGCCCGAGACCGGCGGCGACGATGCGTCTGCCCGGTTCAGCCTGCTGGAGCTCGACTGATGTCGGCGGTCGCGCGCCGCTATTACGAGCGCGGCCGGGAGTCGCTCGCCTCGGGTGATCTCGACTCGGCGCAGGAGTCGCTGCGAGCGGCGCTCGAGCTCGCGCCGGGGTTCGGCAATGCGCGCGTCGCGTACGCCGTCGCGCTCGCCAAGGCGGGCGATGTCCCGCGCGCCTCGCAGGTGCTCCGGCACGGCATCGGCCGCGCGACATCGAGGATCTCGGTCGCCGCGATGTACGCGACGCTCGGCGACGTGCTGACGCTCGGCGGCGACTTCTTCGGCGCCGAGGAAGCCTTCCAGCAGGCCGGCCAGACCGCAGGCTTCGAGGTCCGCGTCGCGGCCGGGCTCGCGCGGGTCTACGCGCGGCTCGCGCGCTGGACCGACATGGCGACGCAGCTCAAGCGCGCGGCCGCCGCGTCACGCTGACGTCCCACCGTGATGGCGACGCGACGATGACGTGGTGAGTCAGTACCGCTGCACTTGCTGCGGGTAGGCGTGCGCCGGGACCCACAGCGGGTCGATGAACGTCTGCGCGAGCACGACGGTGATGTTGTCGGTGCCGCCGTTGTTGTTGGCCGCGCGGATCAGGTTCTCGGCGACGACCTCGAGCATGTCGCCCGAGGTCATGATCTCGCGGATCATCCAGTCGTCCACCAGATCGTTGAGGCCGTCGCAGCACAGCAGATAGATATCGTTGTGCTCCGGCGTCATCGCGTTGTGCTCGATGTCGACGCTCGCATCGAGACCGATCGCGCGGATGATCACGTTCGACGTGGCCGGCCCGAGGGTCCCGATCAGGTCGGGGCGATCCTGGTACAGGTTGCGCAACGAGTGGTCGCGCGTGAGCTGCTGGAGCTGGCCGTGACGCAGCAGGTACGCGCGCGAGTCCCCGCAGTGGCACAGGTGGACGAGGTTCTCCTCGAAGCGCACGCCGACGGCGGTGGTGCCCATGCCGTGGCACGTCGGGTCCATCTGCGCGCGCTGGTAGACGGCGGCGTTGGCGGCACGCATCGCGGCGACCAGCGGATCCTGGCCGGGCGCGGGCGCCGGATCGCCGGTCTTCAGCGAGTGGACGATCGTGCGGATCGCGATGTCCGAGGCGATCTGGCCCGAGGCGTGGCCACCCATGCCGTCGCACACGATGTACACGCCGAGGAAGTCGTCGTAGTACATCGCGTCCTCGTTCTGGGTCCGCTGCGCACCGACATCGGTGCGTCCCACGGCCCGCAGGAGGAACCGCTCGACGGGGACCGGACGCGACTCGGTCACGCTGCCCCCCGATCCGAGCGCTGCAAGCGCACGAGCATCTGCTGATCTACGAGCCGATGCACGATGATCTTCCTCATCGCGGACCGCTCCGCTCGGGCGGCTCGGGCCGACGGTTCGGCAGCGAGGCGAGGGCGTCGGTCATCGGCTGCTGCCGCTCGATGCGCAGCTCGCGCAGGATCTCGCGACCCTCGGCCCAGGACGACGTACTGATCGTCGAGATCTTCCAGCGCGTGGTCATCACCTCGGCGACCGCCGCGACCGCGTCGAGGCGTTGTTCGGCGGCGTAGTCGACGATCTCGAAGACCTTGTCGAAGTCGAGCTCGGGGCGGTGGAGGTCGCGGAGCAGCGCCTGGGGCGTGCAGTCGCGGAGGTCCTCGCGGAGCTCGTCGGAGATCTCGACCTCGCGCGGCTCGGCGATCGACGCCTGGCGATCGATCATCTCGAGGTCGAGCAGCGCGACCGACGGATCGACGCGGACGTCGATCGTCGCCTTGAACTGGATCAGGGTGTCGCAGCCCTCGACGCGCAGCCGGTGCGCCTCGAGCAGGCCCGGATCGACGGCCGCGATCGCGCGTTCGCGGCGCTCGCGGACGGCTGCGATCTCGGGATCCTCGACCGTCGCCTCACGCGCCCGCTGCTCCTCGACCTGGTCGAAGGAGGGCAGACCAAACCACTTCTCGAGCTCGGCCCGGGTGGCCGCGTCGATCAGCTGCTTGACGGTCTTGTCGTCGTCAGATGCCATGCGCGTTCAGAGCTGGAGGACCACGACATACGCGAGCACGCCCACGGCGATGCCGATGATGAGGGAGATGATCCAGAACGCCGTCGACGCACCTTGCTGGAGGATCCCGGTCGAGGCGGGCTGGACCGCTTGCCCGGTGCGCGCGACGGAGACGACGCCCTCGCTGGGCTGCAGCATGATGGTCTTGTTCGGCGCGCCGCCGGGCGGCATCCCCATGCCGGGCTGCGGCATGCCCGGATGCATGCCGGGCTGCGGCATGCCCGCGTGCATGCCGGGCTGCTGCATCAGCTGGCCGAGGTTCGGCGCGACCATGCCGGCGACGATCGTCTTCTGCATCGGCGACGACTGCTGGTAGCCGCCCGGTCCCTGCGGCGCGAGCCCGCTCTGCTGCGGCAGCTGCGCGTGCCCGTGCATCGGCTGGCCCTGCGCGAACGGGCTGGGCTGCGCGACCATCGTCTTCTGCCCGGCATCGGCCTGGTGGTAGCCCTGCTGCATCGGCGGTAGCTGCGGTGCCTGGCCCATCGCCGGCTGCTGCATGTGGTGCGGCATCTGCGGCTGCATGTTCGGCATGCCGGGACCCTGCGCGATCATCGTGCGCGGCATCCCGCCGGCCCCGATCGACATCCCGCCGCCCGAGATCTCGGCGAACACCTGCTGGCAGTGCTGCATCATCTCGCCCGATGACTGGTAGCGGCGGCTCGCATCCTTCTCGAGGGCGCGGCGCACGATCTGCTGCAGCGGGTAGGGCACGGTGTCGGGCATCGGCGGCACCCCGGCGTGGAGGTGCATCTGGATGACCGTCATCGGGTTCTCGTCGTGGAACGGCACGTTCCCGGTCAGCATCTCGAAGCCGAGGATCCCGAGCGCGTAGAGGTCACTGCGCGCGTCGAGCGGCAGGCCGCGCCCCTGCTCGGGAGACATGTACTGCGGCGTGCCGAACACCACGCCGGCCTGCGTCTTCATGCGATCGCCCTCGAGCAGCTTCGCCACCGAGAAGTCGAGGAGCTTCACGAAGTCGGGCGAGCCCGCCATGTTCAGCAGGAACACATTATCGGGCTTGATGTCGCGATGGATGATGCCGATCGAGTGCGCCTCGGCGAGCGACGCGCAGCACTGGATCAGGACCTTGGCGACGCGCTGCGGAGCGAGCGGGCCCTTGTCGAGCGCGTCGCGCAGCGACTGCCCGTCGAGGAACTCCATCGTCATGAACAGCCGACCCTCGGAGGTCTGACCGAAGTCGAACATCCGGATCGTGTTCGGATGCTGGAGGCGCGAGCATGCCTTCGCCTCGTTGTAGAAGCGCTGGACCCACGTCGGGTCCTGCGCCATCTGCGAGTTCAGCATCTTCAGCGCGATGATGCGGTCGATCGAGAGCTGGCGCGCCCGGTAGACGACGCCCATGCCGCCTTCGCCGACCCGTTGCTGGATCTCGTAGCGGCCATCGATGACCTTGCCGACCAGAGGATCGCTCATGACCGCTCGAGGATCCTCATGGAGGGGAGAGCTTGACGTACGGGTTCGCGCTGATCTGATCGGTGGTCAACCGGACCTTGCCGACGGTGAGGTTCTTGTCGACGCGGATCAGCGTGACGTCACCACCGGCATACGGACTGTCGGAGTCGCCTCGCAGGACCTGGCCCTTCCAGTCCTTCTTCACGCCCTGCGCGAGGCCGGCGCTGATCTGGATGATCACGTCCGAGCCCTGCACGTTGTTGCCGATGACGCGGGCCTTGACGGGATCGGCCTTGATGTTGTCGCAGCGCGGGTTATCGGGGTCGGGGTTCGCGATGTCGGCGCACTTCGGGAACGCGCTCAGCGGGCACTTCTTGACGCGGCGATCCGGCGGCTTCGGGCACGCCATCGTCGACCAGCACGCCGGGTTCTCGACGTCCGCCGGCGTCGGGCAGACGTTCTTGCACGGGGGCCAGTTCGGCGGCGCACCGACGGCGGGACACACGCTGCGGCACGCCGGATTGTTCTTGTCGAACTTGTCCTCGTCGCACGGGATCTCGGCCTCGGGCACGGCGGCGAGCTTCGGCGGCTCGGGGATGTCGAGCTTCAGCGGATCGAACGCGGGGCCGACGAGCTGTTCCTTGAACGCGACGGTCAGCTTGTACTTGCCCGCGTCGCCGCGGTTCATGGCGTAGACGCGGATGAAGTACTTGCCCTCGCCGGGGCCAACGCCCTTGCCGCGACCTTCGAGCTGCGCGGTCCGGCTGCGGCCCTTCGAGCGCTTCTTGCCGGTCTTCTTCGACGTGACGATCGGCGTGTTCCACTCGTCGAAGACGTCGAACGCGAGCTGCAGCCCCGGCCGCGGCGGCGTCCACGTCAGCGTGATGTCGAGCGCGCCCTTCTGCTTCGCGGGGATCTCGATCATCTTCCAGTCGACGCGATCGCCACCCGGATAGGTCACGATGCCGGACGCCCGGGCCTCGCCGTTCTCGAGCGTCAGCGTCTTGGCGCCCTTGATCTTGCCGTCCCCACCCGTCTGCTTGTCCTGCGCGACGTTGTGCGCGCACGAGACGAGCAGCACGCAGCCGAGCATGGACGCGACCGTGGGCCCCAAGCCTCCTCGGGGCCCCACCAATTTCCCGAACATCTCTGGAGTGTTACCCAGTGGATGACGTGATTCAAGAGCTACGGCGTCAAGACAACCGTGCCGCCCGCCGTCTTGATCTGGTCGGCGGTGACGCCGACGATCGCGAGACACGTCCGCTCGTTGCACGACGCCAGCGTGAAGGAACCGCTGGAGATCCCCTGGATCTTGCCCTTCATGCCAGCGGCCGCGCCGTTCGCGGTGCCGCGGCCCACCGTGATCTGCGTGCCGCCTGACACGATCGCGACGCCGATGATGCGCGCGCTCATGGTCGTCGCCGGCGCCTCGGCGACCTTGACGGGCTTCCGGTCGCCCTTGGTGCGAACCACCTTGGTGACCACGGTGGTCGGCGGCTTGTACGACTTCGGCGTGTCGTCGTTGAGCGGCACCATCGCGAGCGCCGGCACGAAGTCGACCTCGGCGGGGAAGCTGCTCGGGACCTGCGTGGCGGGGGTCGGCTTGTACGTCACGCGCAGCACGTACTCCGCGCTGTCCATCCGGCCCTGCAGATAGAGATGCACGAGGTACTTGCCGGGCGTGAGATCGAACAGCGTCTTCGTCTTCGTGAGCTCGAACGCGTCTTCGTCCTCGAGGTCGCTCTTGCTGATCACGCGGTGGCCGGGATCGAGCACCTCGAGGCCCAGATCGAAGTCCTCGTTGGTCGCCTCGCCGGGCGGCGTGATCTCGAGCCGGATCGCGAGCTCGCCCGTCGCCGGGAGGTCGAGCAGGAACCAGCGCGCGCGCCGCAGCTCGGCGTACGACAGCTCACCTTCGGCCTTCGCCTCGTTCTTGTCGTCGAACGACAGCGCCTTCGGCTTCTTCCAGGGCTTCGCCTTGTCGCTCTTGTAGCCGGCGTGCTGGGGAACCTTCGGGCCGCCGCACGCGCCGATCCCGAAGACGACCACGGCCGCGACCATGGTCGCGACCAAGGCAGAGACAATCCACCGCATGCGGCGAACGATAGCACGGGGTTGCCAGCGCTCGCCCGCGGTGGCACCAAGCGGGCGTGCCCGTCCGCATGCAGGTGACGTTCGAGATGCGGGTCGCGACCGGCGCGCTGGTGCTGCTCGCGAGCGTCGCGGCCGCGGCGTGCAAGCCCGAGGCGGCCGGCACGACCGTCGACGGGGCGGACCTCTACTCGAAGATGTGCGTGACGTGTCATGGCTCGACGGGCCAGCCGAGCCCGACGATGGCGGCGCGGATGGGCGTGCGCGATCTGACCGCGCCCGAGCTCCGGGAGCGAATCACGCCCGTCCTCGTCGAGCAGCAGGTCCGCCACGGCTCGACCAACAAGCTGATGCCCGCGTTCGAGGGCGCGCTGACCGACGCCCAGATCAAGGCGGTGGCGGCGTACGTGTCGGGCCCGCAGTTCCTCGCGCCGCGCTGAGCTCGGCGAGCACGAGCGGGTCGGTCTCGCTGGCGAGCTCGTCGGGAGCGAGCGCACCGAGCTGACCGAGCGCCCAGACTGCGTGCGCGCGCACGAGGCTCTGCGAGTGGCCGAGCAGCTCGCGCAGCACCGGCACGGCCTCCGGCGAGCCGGTGTTGCCGAGGGCGATCGCCACGTTGCGGAGCAACACGTCGCGCGGGATCCGGCGCAGCGCGGTGCGTCGCACGAGGTGGCGGAGCTGGTTCGCGCCCTTGCGCGCGAGGGCGATGAGATCGGGCAGCGCGTGCTCGAGCGAGCGCGGCGCGAGCAGCGGATCGATCGCCGCCGGGCCCTTGCCTGCGTTGAACGGGCAGACCTCCTGGCAGATGTCGCACCCGAACACCCACGTGCCGATCGCGGCGCGCAGCTCACGCGGCACCACGCCGTGGTGCTCGATCGTCAGGTACGAGATGCAGCGCCGCGCATCGAGCAGGTAGGCATCCGTGAACGCCGCGGTCGGGCACGCGTCGAGGCACGACCGGCAGCTGCCGCAGCGCTGCCGCGGCGGCGCCTCGGGCGCGGTGATCGGGAGCTCGGCATCGACGAGCAGCTCGCCGAGCACGACGTAGCTGCCGATCCCCGGCGCGATCAGCATCGTGTTCTTCGCGATGAAGCCGAGCGCGCCACGCTCCGCCCACTCGCGCTCGAGGATGGGCGCCGAGTCGACGCACGGGCGGCTCGCCACCGGGCCGCCGAGCTCGCGCGCGAGCCGGTCCGCGAGCGCGACGAGCTTGTCCCGCATGACGAGGTGGTAGTCCTCGCCGCGGGCGTAGCGCGCGATCCGGCCGCGCAGCAGGTCATCCGGCGGGATGGGGTCCACGCGCTCGTAGGCGAGCGCGACGACGACGAGCGAGCGCGCGGTGGCGAGCAGCCCCCGCAGATCGGCGCGGGTCGCGATGTGGTCGGCGGTCGCGAGGTACGCCATCTCGCCGGCGTGGCCGGCCGCCAGCCAGCTCGTGTAGAGCTCGTGGCGGCGCGGCGGTTCGATCGGCACGACCGCGGCGCGTGCGAAGCCGCACTCGCGGGCGATCGCCGCGAGATCGACGGTCACGACGCCTCGGCAGAACCTTCGCGGTCGTCGTCGGCGGGCTCGTCCGCGAAGTAGATGGCGTCGTAGGTGACCGTGCAGTCCCGCTCGCGCGGCTGCGGATACTCGATGCGCTCGCCGCGGTAGGTCCGGACGACGACGGTGTCGTGATCGAGCGACTCGATGTAGCTCGGCACGATCGGGACCTTGCCGCCGCCGCCGGGCGCGTCGAGCACGAGCATCGGCACGGCCATGCCGTTCATCCAGCCGCGCAGGCCCTCGTAGAGCCGCATCGCATCCTCGACGGAGGTCCGCAGGTGATCGGTGCCGATCACGGTGTCGCCCTGGAACAAGTAGTACGGCTTGACCCGGGAGCGGAGCAGGCCCCGCATCAGGGCGCGCAGCGAGCGCACCGACGAGTTGATCCCGCGGAGCAACACGGTCTGGTTGCCGACCGGCACGCCCGCATCGACGAGGCGCTCGCAGCCGGCGCGCGCCTCCGGCGTCAGCTCCGCGGCGTGGTTGAAGTGGGTGTTGACGAACACCGGGTGGTGGCGCTTGAGCACGGCACACAGCTCGTCGTCGATCCGCATCGGGCACACGACGGGCAGCCGCGTGCCGATCCGGATCGTCTCGACGTGCGGGATCGCGCGCAGCCGCCCGAGCAGGTAGTCGAGGCGGCGCGTCGAGAGCAGCAGCGGATCGCCACCCGACAGCAGGACGTCGCGGATCCGCCGCGTCTTCGCGATGTACGCGAGGCCGGCTTCGAGATCGGCGGTGGTCGGGGGCTCGTCGCCGCCGACCAGCCGCCGGCGGTTGCAGTGCCGGCAGTAGATGCCGCAGCGATCGACGACGAGGAACAGCACGCGATCGGGATACTTGTGGACGACCGAGGGCGCCGGGTTGTGGGTGTCCTCGCCCAGCGGATCGCGGAGCTCCTCGTCGCGGATGTCGGCCTCGGCGGCGTTCGGGATCGCCTGCATGCGGACCGGGCAGCTCGCGTGCGCCGGATCCATGAGGCTCGCGTAGTACGGCGTGATGCCCACGCGGAACAGCGTGGCCGACGCGGCGAGCCCGGTGCGCTCGATGGGCGACAGGTCGATCACGGAGGCGAGCTCGTCGACCGACGTCAGCATGTGTCCGAGCTGCCAGCGCCAGTCGAACCACTTGGCATCCGGGACGTCCGCGCGCCGGACGGAGCTGCCGAGGCCGCGGGTCGCTGCGACGGCTGCAGCAGGGAGGACGGTGAGGCGGACCACGGCGGCTGTGTAGCATGCGAGCTTTCGCTCGCGCGCGCGGTTATCCGCGCTGCGACGGCCGCGCCCTGGTCAGCACCTCCAGCAGCCCCTCGGTGAGCGGCAGGGCCTCGAGGTCCGCCCACGCGACGAACCGCGCGTCCCGCACGTCGTCGGCGGCCGCGAGCGTGCCGCCGATCGCCCGCGCGACGTAATCCAGGATCACGTAGTGGTAGTCGTCACCCATCCGCTCGACCACGCACGCGAGCGCGCCGACCTCGACGACCAGCCCGGTCTCCTCGCGGACCTCGCGAGCGACGGCCTGCGCGAGCGTCTCGCCGGGCTCGAGCTTGCCACCGGGGACGGACCACAGCCCGACGCCGGGCGGCCGGCCGCGCTCGACGAGGAGCACCCGGCCGTC
>JALZOI010000280.1:2945-8857 GCA_030857245.1 Myxococcota bacterium | reverse complement strand
GTGCCCTCGAGCAGGCCCGCGCCGAGCGCTCGCGCTACTGGCTGCAGATCCTGTTCGACACCTACGTCATCGCGAACGCGCGCGGCGAGCAGGCGGCGCTCCGCACGCTGTTCGCGCCCGAGACACCACCCGGCGGCGCCGGTGACTGTGCCGCGCCCAAGCTCCTCGGGCATGCGTACCGCGAGGGCCTGCGCCCGCTCGCGATCGCCGAGGTCTGGTGGGGCGCGCCGCCGCTCACCGGCGGCCGTCACGCGGGCGTCTACTACCCCGCGTGTCGCGGCAAGTGCGGGCCGATCCTCGGCCACATGCTCGCGGGCCTGCCGACCGAACCGGCGCCGGTGTTCGGCGATGCCCCGATCGCGCCCGCCGAGCCCCGCGTCGTGTTCGAGGACGAGTGGCTGGTGGTCGTCGACAAGCCGGTCGGGTTGCTCTCGGTGCCCGGCCGCAGTGGTCAGCTCCGCGACTCGGTGCAGGTGCGGCTCCGCGAGCGCTACCCCGACGCGACCGGGCCGCTCGTCGTCCACCGCCTCGATCTCGATACGTCGGGCCTGCTGCTCGTCGCCAAGCACGAGGAGGATCACGTCGCGCTGCAGCGCGCGTTTGCCCGCCGCGAGATCGACAAGCGCTACGTCGCATGGCTCGACGGCTCGCCCGCGGCCGAGAGCGGTGTCGTCGAGCTCGCCCTCCGGGTCGATCTCGAGGATCGCCCCCGCCAGCTCCACGACCCGGTGCACGGCAAGCCGGCGCGCACCGAGTGGCACGTCCTGGCCCGCGAGCCAGGGCGGACCCGCGTCGCGCTGCTCCCGCGCACCGGGCGGACGCACCAGCTCCGGGTGCACGCGGCGCATCCGCAGGGGATCGGTTTCCCGATCGTCGGCGACCGACTGTATGGTCGCGCGGGGCCGCGAATGCTCCTCCACGCAGCCTCGCTCGCGTTCCTGCATCCCAGGACACAGCAACGAATCGAGGTGACGTCATCCGCACCGTTCTGATCAACGCTCTCCGCGCGGTAGGGGCTTGCGTCGCCGGGCGATCCTCGGTCTGATTGCCCCGTCGTGAAGCTGGCGTTTGGCAGCGTCGTCGACAGGCCCTGGGGTCTGACGCTCGGCACCATCGGTACGCGCAGGCTCACCGCCGAGCTGACGCTGCGGGCCGATGACAAGGTCCACGCGGTCGCCTTCGTCGACGGCGTGGTCGCCGCCGCCACCTCGCCGCTCGCCAGCGATTCGATCGCGCGGATCGCGCTCACCGGCCACCTCATCTCCTCGAGTCACATCGGCGACATCGCGCGCCGGCTCGCGGCGGCTCCCGAGCGCGACGAGGTCGACATCGTCGCCGAGGCCGCGCGGCTGCGTCCCGAGCACGTCGCCACGCTCCGCCACCGCGTCACCATGCAGCGCGCGGCGCGCACGTTCTCGCTCGACCGCGGTGAGTTCGAGGTCCATGACCAGCTCACGGTGCCGACCCCGGCCGGCTACGACGTCACGCTCGGCTCGGTGATCTACCTCGGCGTCCGCATGAGCCTCTCGGAGCAGCGCCTCGCCGAGGACCTCCGGGAGCTCGGGTCGAGCTTCATGGTGCGGCGCACCGCCTCTGCCGAGGAGCTCGCGAGCTACGGCTTCGGCGAGGAAGCGCCCGCCGTCATCGAGGCGCTGCGCGAGGGCGCGACGCTCGCCGAGCTCGAGGGCCGGCACCGCGAGGTGGCGCCCCGCACGCTGCACGCGATCGTGTATGCGCTGGTGTCGTGTGGTGCGTGCGACGCGACCGGTGGCCAGCCGGTGAATCGCACGGCCCCGCCCCTGCCGCGGACCTCCACGGGCCGGGTCGATCCGCGCACGACGACCGGCCAGCGGCTCACGACCTCAGAGCCGCTCGTCACGCGGTCCGCGACGCGGCGCGGGCTCGTCTCCCACACCGCCGACCAGCCCGCGCAGGCGCCCGCCCAGATCGCGACGCCGCCGACCGGGATCTCGATCACGCGCAGCAGCTCACCGACGCTGCCCGGGCACCTGCCGCACCGGCCGCCGCACCTGTCGCGGACGATCACCACGCCGCGCACGATCACCGGTCGCGAGCGCGCCGCGCGCGCGGCCGAGAGCCTGCTGGCGACGCGGGTCGCGATGCTCGAGACCGGCGCCGATCACTTCGCGCTGCTCGGCGTGACTCCCGATGCGCCACCCGAGGCGATCCGCGGCGCGTACTTCGCCATCCTCCGGCAGCTCCACGCCGACTCGCTCGCCGAGCTCGAGGTCATCGACGCGCAGGGTTCGGCGCCCCGCGTGCTCGCGCAGCTCGCGAGCGCGTTCGCCGTGCTGTGTGATCCGGGGAAGCGACGCGACTACGTCGATGGCCTCAAGCGCGGCGCCGCCACCCCGCTCGCGCCGCGCGCGCGGACCGGCGATCTCGATCGCGGCGAGCTCGCGCACGAGGCATTCCTGCGGGGCGAGGCCGCGCTGCGCCGCGAGCAGCTCGGCGAGGCAACGATCGAGCTCGGGCGCGCCGCCGAGCTCGAGCCCTCGAACGTCGACTACGCGGCCGTGCTCGCGTGGGCACAGTTCTGCGCGGCGGCCGACAAGCCCACGATCGCGGCCGAGACCCGGCGCGCCCTCGCCGTCGCGATCAACAAGTCGAATCACCCGGTGATGGCGCGGTTCTATCTCGGCCGCGTCGAGCGGATGCTCGGCCGGCTGCGCGAGGCGCTCGAGCACTTCCAGGAGGTGCTCGACGCGCAGCCCGGTCACGCCGATGCCGCCGCCGAGGTGCGATTCATCGAGGCGCGGCTCGCGAACCAGCGCGAAGGCTCGAAGTCGTCGCTGTTCGGCCGCAAGCGCTGACGGCTGCAGCCCGGCGCGGCGTGCCGCTCAGTGGTGCGAGGCGTCGTGGCTGGTGGGGCCGGCGTCCCGCGGCGGATAGAAGAACTCGAGCGGCTTGCGGATGAACCGGCGCAGCACCGCGCCGGGCAGCGTGTTCCGCTCGCCGCGCGGCACGTCGCGAGCGCGGAGGGCGACGATCAGCGCGAGCGCGAAGCTGACGCCGAAGTTGAGCAGGCCGATCGTCACGATCCCGAGCGACGCGAGCACGAACACCTGGACACCCGCGCCGTCGACGCCGAGCGACGACATCGCCAGCGTCAGCGAGCCCGTCGACAGCGTGATGTGGCGGACGTCGAGCGGCAGGCCGAAGAACTTGCCGAACACCGGCATCATGCCGAGCATCGTGCCGAGCGCCATCGAGCCGCCGACGCCCGCCGCGTGGCGCTCGAGGAACCGCGCCCAGCGCGCCATCCGGGCCTTGCCGAGCCGCTTGCCCCAGCGATGATGCTCGATCGCCTCGGGCAGCCGGCGGTAGACGATCCAGTTCTCGAACCACCCCGCGAACAGGCTCGACATCCACAGCAGCACGCCGGTGAGCGCCCCGAAGAAGATGGTCCCCGAGCCGATCGGGTTGAACGACGCGAGGACCTTGTGCGAGTCGGTCGCGCCGAGGAATGGGGCTCCTGTCGTCGATGTGAAGATCAGATCGAAGACCAGCGCGGTGGCGATCACCGCCGACACGTTGCCGACCGCGGCCGCGAACTGCGAGCGCGCGATCCGCGCGATCAGGCGCACCAGCTCGTCGAGCCGGCCCGGCCCGGAGCGATCGCGAATGGTGCCGGCCAGCGCGGCCGCCGTCATCGACGGCTGCTTGGTGGCCAGCGTGAACCCGAGCAGCTGCATGATGATGAAGCTGCCGGAGTAGAGGATCGCCGACAGCGCGCCGTCGATGAACAGGGGCCAGTGGCCCCACTTGATCATGAACTTGCCGGCAGCGGTGCCGAGCGTGAGCACGCCACCGCCCGCGGCCGAGGCGAGCATCAGGAAGTACTCGCGCCGCGACGACGTCACGTAGTGCTCGCCGGTGCGGCCCGCGCGCTCGATCACCTTGCGGGCGAGCAGGCGGAGGTTGTCGCTGAGCAGCTGCGTGAAGCTGCGGCCGCCCACCAGGCCGCGCCCGATCGCGGCGACCACGGCGCGGATCTCGTACGTCGGCTCGATGTCGTCGTCGGGATCGACGAACGGCAACAACAGCTCGAGGCGGCCGAGGCCGCGCTCGATGGAGTCGAGCGAGTAGACGACATCGATCGAGACGCCATGATCCTCGAGCGAGGTCTTGACCTGCTCGAGGTGCTGGCGCGCGGCCGCGATCAGCGGCGGCATCTCGGCCGGCGTGGCGCGGGTCAGCCGGTAGAGCGGTGACTCGCGGATCGCACCGGCCGCGGCGCGCGTGCGGAACGCCTCCCCCATGCCGAGCGCGGCGATCCGCGTCGTGATCAGGCCGACGGCGTCGAGGATCGACTCGCGGACGGGGTCCCACGCGGTGCCGCCCGCGGCGGCGAGCCGATGCAGCAGGGGGTCCGCGGCGGGACCGAGCCAGGTGAGATCCCCAGGGGTCCGGATGATCCGGCTCGCGAGCGCCCACAGCTCGTGGAGCGCGGGCGGCTCCGGCAGGAACTTGCGAGCGAGTCGATCGGTGGTCTCCGCGAGCAAGCCGCGATCGTTCGGCAGGCCGATCTCGCCGAACAGCTTGACCGCGCGGGTGCCTGCGAGCACGCCGCGCAGCGTCGCCTGGAAGCGGCGGCGGGCCGCCGGGATCCGCTCGAGGGCGAGCACGAGGAGCTCGAGCCGCGCGAGCGCCGGATGCGATCCGGGAGCCGGCACCACGGGACCGGCGACGATGAAGCGCCCGAGCTGCTCGACGACGAGGAGCTGATCGACGGGCGGGGCATCGGCCTTGCACTTCGCGAGTAGCACCCGCAGCAGGCCCGCCGCGCGGCCGTCGAAGGCGACGATGATCTTGAGGAAGTCCTCGCGCGACGGGAGCTCGTCGCTCGGAGGGCCGATCAGATCGGGCTCATGGGAGAGATCGAGCGCGTCCACCGTCGCCGATGCTAGCACCGACCGCGGCGCAGAGCGGCTCCGAGCGGCGGGAGCCCGCGACGACATTTTTGGAGGCGTGATCGTGAAATCGTCACGCAACCGTCACGAAGACACGGGGATGACGAGGGTGCCGAGATCGACCACGTCTGCGTCGATGTGGCCCATGGGGCGTTCGGTGGACCACAGCCGGGTGCCGCCGGCGTCGTGGAGCTCGACCCGCACGCGATAGGTGCCGACCGGTAGGTAGTCGGTGATCCCGCGGCCGTCGCGGCACTGGAACGAGGTGACGAACTGCTGACCGGCGCCGATGGCGATCACCGAGAGCGTCGAGGCCCGGACGTCATAGCAGGAGTAGTACGACTCGAAATCCCACGCAAGGTAGAACGCGCCGGCGGTACGCGCGCAGACCTGATCGCAGGCAGGAGCGTCGAGCCACGGCTCGCCGGCGTCGTTGCACTGCGCGTCCGCCATCTGATCCAGGCAGGTCGCCGCCGCGCTACTCGAGTAGCCGTGCGTGCGGTCGGTGCATCGCTCGACCTCGAATTCGCAGGCCGATTCGGCGGAGCGCTGGCACTCGGCCTGCGTCGCCGGGAGGTTGCGGGCGCGGCGCTCGGCCTCGGTGAGGCACGAGTACATCGTCGCGCAGCTCTCGATGGCGGCGCTGCGGCAGAACACGCGCGGGTCGGCGGTGTCGCCGCGGTCGGTTGAACCGCCTTCTCCGTCGCTCGAGCACGCGACGGACATCAGCAAGGACAGGGGGAACACAAACGTGGTCATCAGGCGCATGACCCGTTAACCCCCGACCAACGTCCCTGTCGCAGGCGACGAGCCGCCTTTCGGCGGCGATGTGCGCCGCGACGCAAAATCATTCGCAGGCGACGAGCCGCCTTTCGGCGGCGATGTGCGCCGCGACGCAAAATCATTCGCAGGCGACGAGCCGCCTTTCGGCGGCGATGTGCGCCGCGACGCAAAATCATTCGCAGGCGACGAGCCGCC
>JALZOI010000280.1:0-2845 GCA_030857245.1 Myxococcota bacterium | reverse complement strand
TCTCGGCGGCGATGTGCGCCGCGACGCCGCGACCGGAAGCACTCTCGCAGGCGACGAGCCGCCTTTCGGCAATCTCCGCACGCAATGAGCGGGCCTCGTGATATGAGCCGCCGATGTCGACCGCTGCCGACGTCGACCGCATCGTCCAGGTCGGGAGAGCGGTGTTCCCGGAGATCACCGCGAGCACCGAGCGGCTCGCGCCGGTGATCCGGGAGCGCCTCGAGGGCGAGGATCCCGCGCTGCTTGCCGCGGACGAGATCTTCCTCGCATGCGCGTGCGCCCTCGCGGATGCGAGCGCGATCAGGGCGTTCGAGCGTCGCTACTTCGGCGTGATCCCGCCGGCGCTGTCCCGGATGTCGCTCGGGCGCGACGAGATCCGCGAGATCGAGCAGGTGCTGCGGGTCCGGCTGTTCGTCGCCGGGGACCACCCGCCGCGCGTCCTCGCGTATGCCGGCCAGGGCCAGCTCGGGGCGCTGGTCCGGGTCGCCGCCGTGCGGGCCGGGCTGAACCTGCTGCGGGACGCGGGCCGCCTCGACCGGGATCCCGACGGGCTCGAGGATCTGCCGGTCAAGTCCGACGATCCCGAGCTGGCGCGCCTCAAGGCGCAGCATCGCACCGCCTTCAAGGCGGCCTTCGAGGACGCCGTCACCGGGCTCGAGCCGCGCGAGCGCAGCCTGCTCGGCCTGGCCATCGTCAAAGGCCTCGGCATCGATCGGGTCGGCGCGCTCTACGGCGTGCACCGAGCGACCGCCGCGCGCTGGATCGCGCAGGCGCGCGCGAACCTCACGAAGAGCGTGCAGCGGCTGCTCGCGGCGCGGCTCGGCATCCCGGCCGCCGAGCTCGAGGACATGCTGCCGCTCGTCGAATCGCAGCTCGAGCTCAGCCTCGAACGGCTGCTGCGATCGCGGATGGGGGACCGGACATGAGCCACGTGCAGATGGAGTGCTTCGACGATCGTCTGGTGGCGAAGCTGGTGGCCGGGACCTTGCCGGGCAGCGAGCGCGAGCTCGCGACCGCGCACATCGACCGCTGCGCGTCGTGCCGCGAGCTGATCGCCGAGGCGGCGCTCGCGACGACGCCGCAGGATGCGCCGGGCTACCGGATCGACGGTGAGGTCGCGCGTGGGGCGATGGGACGCATCGTCGCCGCCGAGGATCTCCGGCTCGGCCGCGAGGTCGCGCTCAAGCAGCTGATCGATCCGACGCCGGCGCTGCGCCGCCGGTTCGAGCGCGAGGTCACGATCACCGCGGCGCTCCAGCATCCCGGGATCGTGCCGGTCTATCACGCGGGCACGCTCGCCAATGGCGAGCCGTTCTACGCGATGCGCCGCGTGCGCGGCCGCGGGCTCGAGATCGTGATCGCCGAGGCCACGAAGCTCGCCGAGCGCCTCGCGCTGATCCCGCGGGTGCTCGCCGCCGTCGAGGCCGTCGCGTACGCGCACGCCGAGCGGGTGATCCACCGCGACCTCAAGCCGCAGAACATCCTCGTCGGCGATTTCGGCGAGGTCGTCGTCGTGGACTGGGGGCTCGCGAAGCGGCTCGATCGCGACGACGACGAGCTCGACGGTGCGGCTCGCGGGCGCGCCGCCGCAGTCGACGCCGCCGGCGACGCCCACCTGACGACGGCCGGCGCGGTGATGGGGACGCCGGCGTACATGGCACCCGAGCAGGCGACCGGCAGTGCGACCGACGCGCGCAGCGACGTCTACGCCCTCGGCGCGGTGCTCTATCACGTGCTCTCCGGCGCGGTCCCGCACGGTGGCGCGAGCCTGACCGCGACGCTCGCGAACGTGCGCGAGGGCCGCGTCACGCCGATCGCCGCGCGCGCGCCCGGGGTCCCGGCCGATCTCGCCGCCATCGTTGATCGCGCGATGGCCGTCGATCCAGCGGCGCGCTATCCGCACGCAGGCGCGCTCGCGGAGGATCTGCGGGGCTTCCTCGCCGGCAAGCTGGTCGCGGCGCATGCGTACACGCGCGGGCAGCTCGTGCGGCGCTGGGTGGCTCGCCACCGTGCGTGGGTCGCGGCGGGCGTGCTGCTGCTCGCCGGCCTCGGCGGCATCGGCGGCATCAGCTTCGCGCGCGTGCGCGCCGAGCGTGACACCGCGCGGGTCGAGCGGAGCGCCGCCGAGGAGGTCGTCACCTACGCGATCAAGGACATCTACCAGAACCTCGACGAGGCTGGCCAGCACGAGGCGATCGACCGGCTGAGCACGCGGCTCGTCGGCTACTACGACAGCGTGCTGAAGGTGCGCCCCGACGACAAGCTGTGGCGCGCCAACCGCGCCGTCGCGCTCGACATGCAGGCGAACGCCGCGTTCCGCATGGGCGATCTGGACAAGGCCGCGCAGATCTGGGGCTCGATCGTCGACGTCATGCGCGAGGCCCGCGCGGTCGACGACACGATCGTGCTCGACATCGGGCTCGTGCAGTACAACCTCGGCAACATCGCGCGCCTGCGCGGCGACGTCGTGACCGCCGAGCGCCACTACCGCGGCGCGATCGCGGATCTCGAGCCCGCCTTCGCGGCGCAGCCCGCACTGCTCGCGTCGGCGCTGGCGGGCAGCCTCGACGGTGTCACCCAGCTCGCGATGACGTCGCTCGACACCGCCGGCGCACGCCCGACCGCCGAGCGCGCGCTCGCCGTCGCCCAGCAGGGTGCCGCGGTGGCGGCGCAGGACGACACCGAGATCCACGCGCGAGTCGCCCAGCTCGCGTACTCGCTCGCCAACCTCGAGGGGCTCGAGGGTCGACGCGGCGAGGCGAAGCGCCTGCTCGAGCTCGGGCTCACCACGCTCGCCGCGCTGCCGGCGTCACCGGCGTACGCGACGAGCGCGGGCTACCAGCGC
>JALZOI010000279.1 GCA_030857245.1 Myxococcota bacterium | reverse complement strand
CGCGGCGCCACCGCCGCGAGCTGCGCGGACGATCCTCGCCGAGCTCATTCGCACCACGTCTGTCGCGTCGCGGCGAAGATGATCTACGCCGCCGGCAGCTCGACCACGAACCGCGTACCCTTGCCGCCACCCTCGCCTTCAACGTGGATCCTCCCGCGGTGAAGCTCGACGAGGTGACGCACGATCACCAGCTTGAGTGCCATGCCGCGCAGGCCCTCGGGAACGGTCGCGTCATCGAAGCCATCGAAGATCGTCGGTAGCACCGCGACGTCGACGCCCGGACCGCGGTGCTCGACAGTCAACCGCACCTGCGCCCCCGAGCGTCGCAGCGTGACCGAGACGACGCCGCCGGCCGACGACCCGCGCACGGCCGTGGTGACGAGCTGGCGCGCGATCTGGGCGAGCCGCTCGGCGTCGCCGCTGATCGGCCTCAGCTCGGGGTCGGTGGAGAGCTCGATCAGGATCGACGCAGCCGTCGCGCGCGGCCGCATCGTCGTGACGACGCCTTCGACGAGGGTCGCGAGGTTCACGCTGGTCGGGGACAACTTCAACGTCCCGGCGGCGACGCTCTTCATGTCGAGCATCTCCTCGATCAGCTCGAGCTGCGCGTCTGCATGCTGCTCCACGGTGTCGAGCGCGTGGCCACGTTGCGGCTCGGCGACGGCGCCGCTCCGCAGGGCGCGGATCGAACCGAGCATCGATTGGAGGGGCGCGCGCAGCTCGCGACCGAGCGAGGCCACGAACTCGTCGTTCAGCTTGCCGGCCGTCTCGAGGTGCGCGGCGAGGTGATCGGCCTCCTCGCGCGCCTGTTGCTCGCGCGTGCGCTGCTGTTCGCGTGTGATGTGGATCTCGGCGAACACCTTGACCTTGGCGCGCAGGATATCGCGATCGATCGGCTTCGAGATGAAGTCCACCGCACCGGTGCTGTACGCCTCTCGGACACGTTCCTTGTCGTGCGATGCCGCCGTGATGAAGATGATCGGGATGGGGCCGCCGCGGGGAAGCTGCTTGATCCGCCGGGCCGTCTCCAGCCCATCCATGATGGGCATGTTGACGTCGAGGAGGATCGCAGCGAAGTCATGCTGCCCCACCGCCTCGAGCGCCGCCTTACCCGAGGCGCACTGGACCAGGTCGTAGTCCGACTCGAGGATGGCCTCCAGCGCGAGCAGGTTCGCGGGGAGGTCATCGACGAGGAGCAATCTCGGTTTCATCGGCGAGCCGCCTTGCGGGACGAGGAGCCCATGCCCCAATCCTACCGCGCGTGCGCGGCCGCGATGCCCGTGGCGAAAAACAAAAGGCCTCGCATCACTGCGAGACCTTTTCGTTTCGTGGGCCTAGGGTCCTGACTCTAGCCTGCGATGTAGCGACGCTGAACAATCACACGAGCTTGCGGCGACATTTGTTCCCAGCTCGGATTCTCCGTCGGGGAATTCGTGGAACGGTTGCATCGCCTTCTCGGTCGCCGGCGTCAGGTACCCTTGGGTCATGGCCGTCCCAGCCGGACTGCTCCAGCAGCAGATCGAAGCCGGACAGACCATGCCTTTCGACGACGTCCTCGCATCGCTGCGAGCGAAGCGCGTTTCGCGCGCGACCCGTTGACGTGTCTGTCACGATCGAGATCTCGCCGAGGTTGCTCGGGGCGTCGTGGTGATTGTCGCGGTGACAGGGCGAATGCTGTCCGTTGCGTTTCAGCCGCACCGAGCGACGGGTGTCGACGCCGAGGACTTGGTCGCAAAACTCCGCGCGGTCGCAGACGCGCGGCCTGTGCCCGTCATGCGATGGCAAGCGGATGGCGGCCGGAGCGGCGGACCTGGTGGATCACATCCTGCCCGTGGTCGCCGACTACCGGCAGTGGACGGGTTCGACAACATTTCAAGGCTCGAGGGAAGCCGCGATGGGAGCGCGTCGTACGCGTTTCGCTCTTGCTAATCGTCGGCGGGAATCTCGCCGCCGGTGACGAGTGCGGTCATCGGGACGATCTCGCAGATCTCGGAGTTGCGCGTAAGCGGCGCGCCTCCCGAGCGCTACGTCCCGCAGTGCTTGAGCTCCCCGGCACAGGCCGGCTTTCCCGACGTTCTCGTCAACTGGACGCACTCCTCGATCGTGTGTGCGGTCACCCGGGCCGTGATCGCGACCTGGTGCGGAAGCGGCCCCAACCGAACGGTGGCGATCGCGTCGAGGTTGTCCTGCGCGATCACCCGCCCAGGTTCGGTGACCTCGTCCGCGGCGCAGACGCTGTTCGCAAGCCTTGGCAGATGGCTCCGCTCGCGAAACGGTAGGTCGAACACGAGCGTGCCGCCATCCTTGCGCACAGGAGTCTTGAAGATGCTCGCGATCGACGTGCCCGCGATGCGCTCGAACAGCATCACTGCGTCCGCGAACGACAGTGACTTCGGCTGCACGTCGACTTCGATCGAGCCCGCACGGCGAGCGCGGCAACGGCTGCCCTTGCAGTGATCGCGTGAGAGTGGGGTCGAGCCGCGGTTCAACACGAACGCGGAACCGACGCGCACCTCACCGATCAAGTTTCGGGTGTGATCCCCGATCGGACCCGCCACACACTGCAGAAAGACCGGCTTCACGGCGTACGCCCAGCAGCGGGTCGACGTCGTGGAATCGAGGAAGTAGATCGGCGCGTACGGGCTTCGAGGTTCTCGATTGATGACGATCCAGTCACCGGACAGGCGCGTCCCATCGCCGAGCGCGAGCTGCCAGCGGCCGTACAGATGGGTCGATCGCACGAGCGCGCCCCACGTGTCGTCGATCCGCTGGGCGGGGATCGCAGTGGACAGGACGGCGGCGAGGAGTAGCGGGGTCATGCACCAGGAACGGACGACGCTTGCGACCGGCGCAGGTTTTTTGCGCATAAGTAAAAAAAGGCCAGATTTCGGTCCGAGGGTCCCGGGGCTGCCGCGGCGAGGACTGCGGCGCGCCAGATGCGGTTGTAGCCGGGCGGATTCTTCCCGCTACTGCTTCGTGAAGATCGACAGTTCCAGCGGTTCGCTCGGGCCGAACCAGATGACGTGCTCGGTGTGATCGGCGAGGTCTTCGCCGGTGTTGGCGTGAACGAAGATCGTGAGCCCCCCGCGGTTGAGCGCCAGCCACTGCGCAAATCCTCCGAGCTCATCACGCTCGACGGTCAGCTGACAGCTGCCGCGAGGGTGTGGACCGACAGGCCCCGTGTGAAAGCGTCCGACAGCAACGCCGAACCGCGTTCGAGCCGCCTCCGCGAGACGCTGCGCACGATCGAGTTGATCTGCGTCGAAGTAGATATGGGCGTGGAAATCGCGGATGAGGTTATCGGTCATGAATCGCTCGATTCGTTCGGCCGGGGGCAGGTGGGATGCGCTCATTGAATTGGTCAACGGGGCTCCCCGCTGAGAGACGCACCGAAATCGTGCACAGCACAGCACAGCACAGCCCAGCCCAGCGCACGCAATCGCTCTGGTCGAGCTTCGAGGCGGGGCAACGCCCGGTGTGGGTCGCGGGTCTTTCCTCTGTGTGCGCGCCAACTCGGTCCTCGCCGCCGCTTTGGTCCACGCGATCGTGATCGCCGCGATCGGTGTCCAAACCCCTGACCTCTAGAGTGCGATTGTTGCGGTACTCAACAATCAACACGAGGTTGCAGCGCCACTTGTTCCCCAACGCGGAATTTCCGTCGAGGAATCTGGGGAACGGTTGGTGGTAATCGCGGCGTCGGTGCGAGCGTGCCTAGTGCTTCACGCCTCGCCGGTCGAGGTTCTGACAACCAAGATCGTCGCCGCCCGCGCAGGCCTTGCGATAGAACTCGACGGCGCGCGCCTCGTCGCGCGGTCCCCCGCGGCCTTGAGCGTGCAGCACGGCGAGGTTGGTGCAGCCTGGCGCGTTGCCGCCAGTGCAGCCGCGCTCGTAGAGCTTGCGGGCGCGGCGCTCATCCTTGGCGAGGTCGTCGCGGCCGGTCTCGTACATCATCGCGAGGTTCACACACGATAGCGCCTCGTCGGCGTCGCACGCGCGCTGGTAGAGCACGACGCTCTTCGCCTCGTCCTTCGCGACGCCGAGACCTTCTCCGTACAGCGTCGCGAGGTTCGTGCAGCCGGGTGGGTGCCCGCCATCGCACGCTCGCTCGAACAGAGCTACTGCGGCTTTCGCGTCCTCGGGCGCCGGGGTCCTTCCCGTCGGTCGCGCCGGATCCGAGGTGTCGGACGCCGGACCGAGCAGGTTGATCCCGAGATTGCTGCACGCGATGAGAACGCCGTGATCGCAGCTCTGCTTGTAGAGCTGTCGGGCCGTCGCGTTATCGATGCTGATGCCACGTCCGCTCTCGTACGAGGCAGCGAGATCGTTGCAGGCCTGCCAGTCCTCCTGCTCACACGCCAGCGTCTCGCACGCCGTCGAGCGTCGAGGGTCGGGTGGCGTGCCGTCGCGGATCACGCTGGCGAGAAATCGGCAGCCCATCGCTTCCCCGTCTCGACACGCTTGCTCGAGTAACGGGACCGCTTTTGCTCGGTCCTGCGGGACACCTTTTCCGGTCGCGTAGATCGCGCCGAGGTTGGCGCAGCCGTGACTTTCCTTGAGGTCACATGCGCGCCTCGCCATCTCGAATGCGCGGGTCGCGTCCTGCTTCACCCCCGATCCGTTCTGGTACGCGATCGCCAGGGCGTCACACGCCATGCCGACGCCAGCGTCACACGCTTGCGTGTTGAGCTCTGCGGAGCGAACCGGATCCTTCGCGACGCCCTGACCGAGCGCGTACATCAGCGCCAGGCTCTTGCAGCCCTCGAATTCCTTCGCGTCGCATGCCTTACGGTACAGCGCGACCGCGCGAACGTAGTCCCGGGTGACGCCGGTCCCCGTCTCGTACTGAATCCCGACCTCGTTGCACGCGAGCCGGTCACCACGATCACACGCGGCCTGGTCGAGCTCCTTTGAATCGCGCCCGGGGGCGAGCGCAGTCACCGGTCCTGGCGGAACACACGCGGGCTTCGAAGCGGCGGGTTGCGCGATCGTCGCCGGGCGGATGCCCGGCTTTTCGGCCGCGCGCTCGGAGCAGCCGACGGTCGCGAGCAGAATCAACCCGATCATTCCGCGGGGGGCCAACATCCGAGCCGGACGCTATCACCGCTCTTTTGCTTCGAAGCCTCTTCGGTGACACGGTTTCCGCCTCGCGGATGACACAGCCAACGTCAAGTTAGTAGTGGTGTGAGAGCGGCGCGCAGCCGATCCAGTGGAGGCGACGGTTCGTCGATCGAGGTCGCCCCATCGATGGTCGTGAGCTGCACGTACGCACCACCCGATCGCAACAACACGACCTTCGCGGGATGCAGCTTCGTCAAGTCGCCGAGGATCGACACCTGCGCAGCGTTGAGAAACGTGCCCCAGGCTGGGCCACGAATGATCCGTCCCCAGTAATTCGAGAGGTCGTGACTATCGCGAACGTGACGCTCCTGCTCGGAAGTCAATCCTCCGCTGAATCCGCCGGTGGCGAGCGCGCTCGCGTACGTCACCGAATCGGCCCAGTAGAGGATCCCAGCCTTGACGGCAACTGCATCTGCGAACGCGACGATCGAATCGACCGCCCGCTGCATCCCCACCCGCGCGAGGTCATCTCCCCCGATCGCGATCGCGGTGTCGTATCTCCAGGGTCGCGGCACGAGAGGCTCTTGCAGCTGCGCCGCGGAAATCGCATGGGAGAGTATGAGCAACCCTTGGTCGGTCTCGATGGCAGCAGTCGCCGCGGAACCCACTGCGACTGCTGTCTCCATCTTCGCAAGATCGAACGGCTGCTTCATCCCGACACGCCTTACCGTGCCGGCCCACTGGTACAGGTTTGACGTGGGGATGTCGTGCGTCAGCGCCTCCCATAGAGCACGTAGGGGGGCTGGTCCAGTGGAGAGATCGTGATCGTAGTACAGAGCGGCACCGAGGCTGAGGCTCATCTACTCAGCTCCGGCACGCTGTGTACGTTTCGCCAACCGGCGTGAAATCTGGGTAGCCATCCTTCTGTTTACATTTCTTCGCGCGATCATCGTCTTTGAACTTCCGCTTCACGTCATCGAGGTACCGGGCCGCTTGATCGCGGGCAGCGCTCTCCGAGTATGTGCTTGGCTTGAACTCGATGACCTTGCAATTGTCTTGCTCGAACTTGATGCAGTCGGGTCTGCCTGACGACAGCACGACCTCGCGTTCGTCGCAGCTGCGGCTGCTCTGAAGGCGGAGGTGCATCTCTCTTCCAAAATCCATCTTCGCGCGAATCCGTGGGTTGTTCGCACCGTTCATCGTTCCCTGTTTCACGTTCTCGAGCGACTTGAAGTCAGATTGTGTCTTCTCCATGAGCTTGTCGGTGTTGTCGACGAGGCGTTCGGCGTCGTCGTACAAGCGCGACGCATCGTCTTTGACCTCGGCCTGCGACTTCAGATCCTTCGCCCGGTTGCGGACAGCCTTGGCCTGATCGAGGATTCGCTCTATCCCGCCGATGCGATCGTAGGCCGTGCGCATGGTCTCGTCGTAGTTACGCTTCACGTTGTCGACGGCGGTGCGGACGAGCTCCTGCACGATGTCTTCAACCTCGCGATCGTTCGGCTTGATGTCCTGCTTGCAGATCATGTCGATCAGCGTGTCCAACCGCGTCGCGTCGAACGAGCGCAAGCCGCGGCTCTGCTCGAGATACGCGTCGACGCGCGACTTCTGGTCGTCGTACTTCGACTTCACGGACTCGTAGTCCCGCTTTGCGCCGTCGAGGTCACTCCGTGCATCGGCCCACAGCACGCCGCACAGCCCGACCACCACGCCGATGGCCAAAATCCACTTCGTCCTCGCCATCGCCACCTCCGATTGTTGGACGACGAGGGTAGCGGTGACAGCCGTGTCGTCAACGACGCGCACTGCCGCATGTTGCGGCAGCCCTGACCCCACGCGGCGAGCGACACCGCATCGAAAACGAGCCACTTGGATCTCCGTCGAGGAATCTGGAGAACGGTCCTCGGAACGCAGTCGATGGCACTCGATCTGTTGTGGCGCGCTACAGTTGGCTTCATGGCCAAGAGCGAGCTCGCGGCGGGCGTGGTGCACGAAATGCCACGTTGAACACACGGAGTCACGGGATGAGCACCTCGCGCGTGGCGAAGGCGCATTTCAGTTGCTGCGGCGCCTAGTGCGCGAAGGGTTGGCGCGAGATGGCGTCACGGCGGGGTGGTTCTCAGCATCGCAGGTGGCGCGCTCTCAGTATTGCAGGCTCAGCCGGCGGTGCTACGCGAGCACGCGAGAGTCATCTCCGAGCAAGCCGCTGCCTCCGTACGCGTCGCAGATCGCATAGACATGAACGAGGGCGAGTTACGTGACGCAGGCGCGAGCCTTGTGCGCCACGCGATGTTTATGGCGAACACGCAGACGCATGTCGGTAGCAGCGGTCGTGGCGGGTCTGTCGATCTTGATGACGCGCGGGATCGAACGTTCAGCAGCGACTACGCTCGTGCACTGCTGCTCGATTTGTTCACACCAGGCTGCATCGATCTGACGATCGCAAACGCCGCGACGCCGGAGTAGTGCAGCACGCTCCGCCACGCGGAACGATGACCGAGCAGCGTCGCACGAACCGGCGTCGCACGAACCGCGGATGGCATCGGACATCCAGAGCGCCGCACAACGCTGCGGGGCGCGAAGTTGACGCTGCAGCTTCTTGGCCGCGGATACTCGTGGCCATGGGTGACGCTGGGGATCCGCCGGTCGAGAAGCCGAAGCCCGCAGAGCCGGAAACGGCCGCAGAGCGTGAATTCGATCGCAAACTGCTCGCATGGAAAGAGCAGGAATCGATCGCGATGCACTTCAACGATCTGATCGCGCGGTTCCGAGTGCAGGCGCTCGGCGGCACCGCAACGATCGGTGCGGTGGGTGTGCTTGTCACAAGCAAAGCAGACGCGAACTCGTGGACTTTCGTTGCGCTGCTCGCGTTCCTCTTCGTTTCGTGGACGGCGCTGTGGCTTCTGGATTACGGCTACTACCAGAAGCTACTCGGAGGCTCGGTGAAGACGCTCATGCTCCTGGAGACGGAACTTCCGCCGTGGGCGCGGATGAGCACGAACATCGAGCAAAGTTTCGTGTCGGCGCACCATGGGCATTTCTACTTTTACGCGCTCATTCAAATTGCACTGGGCTGCATGTTCAATACGGCGCTGTACGCTGCGGCGGGCAGCGATGGCCAGGTCTTCAAGATGTCGCTCGTCGGGTGGCTCGCGTGGGCGGCCACCGCGATGGGGATTGCGAGTCGCATCGCCGGATGCCATCGCGCGCGCATCTCGAAGACGCGAGGAACGAAAGAAAGAGCAGCAGAAAAAGAAAGCCAAGGAGGCCGGGGCGAAGGCCGAGGCAAAGAAGCAAAAACCGGAAGCGAAGGCCGAGCCGGCCGAGCACTGAACGAGCCTGTTCAGGTTCGGGCTAACTACGCTAAGTGGAGGGTCCAACCGTTCCGCAACGGTTCCGCAACCGTTCCCTCGCTGATCACCGAAAAGAAAAACGGCCCGCATCTCTGCGGACCGTTCTGTTTTTCCGTGGAGTGTAGGGGGATCGAACCCCTGACCTCTAGAGTGCGATTCTAGCGCTCTCCCAGCTGAGCTAACACCCCGGGAAGGGAGCTATGGGTACCAGCCGCATTCTGACCTGTCAAGACGCGGCCGGCGGTCGTCCGGACACCTGTCCGGACGGTGTCCGCGGACAGTTCGAACGAGAGTAACTCCGCGGGATTCATCACGTGATGAGTGGGCACGACACATGCCTTTGAGGGCGGCGTGGAGACGACCGAAGGACCGACGCGGATTCGCGATACCGCGGGTACGGACCGCGCGCTGGAGCGTCCGCGCTGGCAGGTGAAGCGGCGGTGGATCGTG
>JALZOI010000902.1 GCA_030857245.1 Myxococcota bacterium | reverse complement strand
GGTGGTGAGCCACCACTCGACAGCTTCGCGAGCTCGGCCGCGACCGCGAGCGTCTCCGCGGCAAGTGCCGTTCCGGCTGCGAGCGCCGCCGACAACCGCGCGACGAGGACCTCGACCGCACGCACGAGCTCGTGGTTGCCACCGACGGAGCGCACGTCCTCGACCCACTCGGTGAGCCGCTGGCGGATCACGCGGAGGGCCGCGGCATCCGCACGCCCGCGCGCCTGGGCGTCGAGCTCGCGCGCGAGCGCGCGGAGCTGCAGGAGGTACGCATCGCTGGCTCCAACCGGCGCGGCGGCGGCTTCGCGATCGTGCATCCGCCCGACCGGTGATGGCGGGAGTGTGGCCGCCGCGGGCGCCTTGGCTCGTAGCACCGTGCGTGCCGCTCCGGCGCGCGACGCGGGTGCTGCTGGTGACGGCGCACCCGCGGGCATCGTCGGCGCTGCCGATGGCGCGGCGAGCGGAGCGGATGACGTCGCGTTCCACCGCGGCGCTCGCACGCCCTCGGCCGGCTCGCGCAGCGTCGTCGCGGCCATCCGGGGAGCCGCCATCGCGGAGGACATGACGGCGCCACCCCGCGCGGTGCCGCCCGGGGCGCCCGGGGCGTTCGACGCTGGCCAGCCGGCGGGCCGCTCCACGGGCTGGACGACCTGGTGGATCGTCAGGCCCCGGCCGGCGACCTCCGCGCGATCGATCGCGAGGAACGCGGTGAACCGCGAGAGCACGGTGTAGCGCTTCGACAGCGCGACGATGTCGTGCTCGAGCGAGCCGCGCTCGCCGATCGCGTAGCGATCCTCGAGGTCACGGATCCGCGCGCGCGCCCAGCTCGCGGCGACCGCGGGTGAGGCACCGGCGGTGGTGGCCCGGGCGATCTGCAGGCGCAGCGGGTCCCCGAGGCTCGTCCCCTCGAGGGCGACCGCCGCCGTGGTCGGCGCGCTGCCGCGATAACGACCGAGGATCGTGATCGGCGACCCGGCGTAGATGTCGGGGAGCTCGCGTGGCGAGAGCTGCGTGAGGTCGACGTCGAGACCGACGCCGCGCACGGCGAGCTCGCTCGCCACTGGCATCCCGATCCGGCGGTGCACCTTCGTCATCACCGCGTCGAGCCGGTCCTCGGACTCGACGAGCTCGCACAGCCCGCCGCCCGCACCCGCGAGCCGGCGCAGGAACGCGGCGTTGACGGCCTGGTCGATCCCGAGCGTGAACATCCGCACGTTGCGCAGCGCGGGTGCGAGCTCGCGCACGATGTGGTCCTCGTTGCCGACCTGCCCATCGGTGACGAGCACGATCACCCGCTCGCGATCATCGTGGCCGCCGGCGAGCATCGCCACCGCGCGACGCAGCGGCTCGGCGAGCTCGGTGCCCCCGCGGGCGTCGACGCGAGCGAGCGCCTCGACCGCGCGGTACCGGTTGCGATCGGTGGCCTCGACGAGGCCAGTGCCCGGCATCGCATCGACCACATTGTCGAACACGATCGCGCAGAATCGATCCCGCGACGTCAACGTGTCGATCATGCGCGCGGCCGCGCGGCGCGCCGCGACCATCTTCCAGCCTTCCATGCTGCCCGAGCGATCGATGACGAACACGATGTCGCGCGGCTTCTGGGCGAGCGCCGTCGTGCTCGGCGGGACCACCGAGAGCAGGAACGTGCCGCCGCGGCCATCGGCGTCGTCGGCACACACGAGCGTGCTCGCGAGCGCAGCGCCATCGACCCGCCAGCGCAGGATGAAGTCGCGATCGAGCCGCTCGCCGGGCTGGATCTCGACGACGTGCGCGTCCCGCACCGTCGTGGCGACGGCGTGCAGGCTCGACGCGACGTCACGTACGTGGTGATCCTCGAGCACGACCCGCAGGGCGAGCCGCACCGGATGTGGGCAGCCGGGCAGCCGCACCGGCGGCGAGATCCGCGAGGCGTCGGGCACGAGGGTGGTGTCGAGGCTGGCGCCGAGGCCTGCCTGATCACCGCCGAGCGCCGGGCCGGGCATGTAGCGCGGTGCGACGACGAGCGGGAACCGGAACGTGACCTCGCCATCGTCGACCGGCAGCGGACCGACGAGCGAGAGCCGCACCGTCGCGGCCTCGCCGGGCATCAGGTTGCCGACGCGCAGCGTGAACACGCCCGCGCGCTCCTCCTCGGTGATCGCCGCGCGGTGCCCGAGCGCGATCGCCGCGTCGTAGTGCTCGCGGGCGGCGCCGCGCTCCTCCACGACGCCCTCGACCCGCCGGCCCGCGACCTCCATCACGAACGCGTGCACCGCGGCGCGATCGGGGAGCGGGAAGATGTACGTCGTCTCGATCGCACCGCCGGTCGTGTTGACGAACGTCTGGGCGACCTCGATCGCGGCCATCACGCCGGTCACGCGGGTCTCGACGGTCATCGCCACGAGCGGCAGCAAGCCGTGCTCGGTCTGCAGCGCGCCGAAGCCGGCCTCGGCGTCGCGGCCGTACCGCGCCACTTCCTCGTCACTCATCACGACCATCGGCGATGCGCTCATGCTTCCTCTCCTGGTTCAGCGTGCACGGCGAGCTGGCGGCGTGCCAGCTCGGCGATCAGTGGAGCCGCGGCGGCGCGGATCGCGGCGACGTCGGCGAGCGAGAGTGCGACGTCGTCGGACATCGCGATCGCGAGGGAGACCGCGGGGGCCAGCTCGATGCGGATCTCGACCGGCGCGAGGCCCGACGCGCGGTCGCGCGGTCGCGGGC
>JALZOI010000278.1 GCA_030857245.1 Myxococcota bacterium | reverse complement strand
CCCCCGCGCCGCCTGTGGCCGGTGATCGCGGGCGGGACCGCGGTCGCGGTGATCGCGGGGGGCGTTGCAGTGTGGCGCCTCGCGAAGTCCGAGCCGGAGGTCCCGGCGGCGGCGGCTCCGTCACTCGTGACCGTCGCTCAGGATGCCCTGCTACCGGCGCAGGATCCGTGGGGCGCGACGCCGCCGCCGCCGACGCCCGTTTCCTCGGAGATGGCGACCGCGGGGAGCGCGGAGATGGTGACCGCGGAGGCCGCGCGCACCGAGATCGCCGCCGCGGTCACGCGCGTGCCCGCCGATACGCACGTGCTGTTCACGGCGAACGTAGGCGAGCTCCGGCGCAACGCGCAGTTCGACCTGATCCTCGGCAAGATCGCGAAGCACCCGCGGATCGCGCTGCTGCTCGCCGTCGCGCCATGCGTGAAGCCGATCCTGACCGGCTCGGAGTGGCTGGTGTTCGCGGCGAAGTCGCTGCAGGACGGTGATCGCGCGACGCTGATCGTGCGCGGCAGCTGGCGGCGCGCGGACATCGAGACGTGCTTCGAGGACGACATCGTCAGGCTCGAGATGCCCGACAAGTCCACGATGCTGCAGCTCCGGCGCGTCGGCTGGGTGGACTTCATCGACGATCACACCATCTACCTGAGCGTGCGCGAGGATCTCGCGGCCGCGCAGGTCCACGCGCTCGTCAAGGGCGGCGGCAAGGGCCCGAGTGCGAGGACGCAGCAGCTGCTCGCGAAGCTGCCGGTGGAGCGCTCGCTCGGCGTCATCGTCGATGGCAGCGCGAAGCTGGTGTGGCCCGACGCGCTGCTGCCGCGCGGCAGCGACCTCGCGAGCTGGGTCCGGGTCGGCGCGACGGACGTCGAGCTCGACATCGCGATCGACACGAAGTCGGAGCCCGCCGCGCTCAAGCTGGTCGACAGCGCACGAGCGACCTTCGATCCCGTGTTCAAGGACGCCGACCCCAGGGCCGTCGGCCGCATCGAGATCGTGCGCGAGCAGACGACGATGCGGCTGCGCGGCCAGCTGACGTCGTTGATGATCGGGATGATCTCGTCGGCCATCCCGTAGTAGAACGCGCCGATGTCACAACCCGAGCCTGCCCGTCCGCTGGTCGTGGGGATCGCAGGAGGCACGGGGTCAGGCAAGACCACCGTCGCCCACAAGCTCGCCGCGGCGATGCCGGCCGGGCGCTGCGTCACGATCGAGCACGACGCCTACTACCGCGACCAGGGGCACCTGCCGCACGAGGAGCGCGCGCGCATCAACTACGATCACCCCGACTCGCTCGAGAACGATCTGCTCGCCGAGCACCTCCGCCTGCTGCGCGCGGGCGGCACCGTCGAGGTCCCGATCTACGACTTCGCGACTCACTGCCGCCGCCCCGACACCCGCCGCGTCGCCGCGTCGCGCGTGATCATCGTCGAGGGCATCCTCGTGTTCACGCAGGCGGCGCTGCGCGAGCAGCTCGACATCAAGATCTTCGTCGACACCGACGCCGACATCCGCCTGATCCGCCGGATCCGCCGCGATCTCGAGCAGCGCGGCCGCAGCTTCCAGTCCGTGCGCGACCAGTACTACGCCACCGTCCGGCCGATGCACCTCGAGCACGTCGAGCCGAGCAAGCGCTGGGCCGACCTCATCGTCCCCGAAGGCGGCGACAACAAGGTCGCGCTCGACGTCATCCTCGGTCAGCTCTGGCGCATCGCGTTCGCCTGAGGCCTCTCGATCCATTTCTGTCGGCGCGCAGCGCCGATGGAAATCACCTTGGGCCGAAGAAGTCCGCTACGGGCGCCTGAAAGGCCATCGGCGGGATACACCCGGCCGATGGATCGTCTGTACGCGCTGTACCAGCACTGGTCGTGGCTGCCGCACTTCCGCGCGATCGCCGAGACCCAGCACCTCGGTGCAGCCGCGCGGCTCCTGCGCGTCACGCCCCCCGCGATGTCCCGCGCGCTGCAGAACCTCGAGGGCGCGCTCGGCACGAAGCTGTTCGATCGCCGCGGGCGCAACGTGGTCCTCAACGATGCGGGCGGCGAGCTGCTCGTCGCGGTGCGAACCGCCATGCGGCACCTGGAAGACGCGGTCCAGCAAGTCTCGACGACCCGCGAGCACGTGCACGTCCGGGTGTCGGCGCCGGGGCCCTACTACGGGGCCGTGGTGCTCCCCGCGCTCGCACGGACTCGCACGACCTGGCCGGAGCTGCGCATCGAGCTCGTCGACGCGCCGGCGGCCGTCGCGGTGGCCCTGATGCGCGGGGAGGTCGACGTGTGCTTGCACGAGCACGCCGTCGCGAACGCAGAGGTCGAGGTCGAACCGATCTCGCGGGTCCAGAAGGTCGTCGCGTGTGCCCGCACGCACCCGGCCCGTCGCCGCAGGAACCTTCACGTGCGGGACCTGCTCGACTACTCGTTCGTCGGTCCCCCGGCCTCCCCCGAGGGGGTCCGGGACGACGGCTGGCCCGATGCGGTCGCGCGCCGCGTCGAGCTGACCGTCTCGAACATGCAGCTCGGCGTCGACGCCGCGGCGAGCGGCGGCTACCTCGCCGTGCTGCCAGCGCCCATCGCGAGGGGCTCCCAGCTCGCCGTCCTCGAGGTCCGCGGCCTCGCCATCCCGACCACGCAGATCTATGTCAGCCGCCGCCGCGCGCTGTCGACCACCGCTGACACGGCCGGGCGCGTGGTCGCCCTGCTCCGCGACCAGCTCCAGCGGGGCGCGGAGAAACGTTAACCAAAACGCAACGGTTCATGCACGAACGTTGTCTGGATCGCCACGTCGGCGCGGCCTAAGGAGAGGGCTCAACCAGGAGCCTCCTCTCATGATCAAGAACCTGCTTCGCACGACCGCGCTCGCCTCCTCCCTCGTCGCCTTCGTCGGCTGCACCGCCACCGACGACACGCTCACCGATGACGACACCGCCCCCGACTCCACGGACCGCGAGCTCGAGGCCGGGCTCTCCCAGGGGAAGGCCGATGGCGCCACCGGCGCGGTCGCGGTGGGCCCGGGACGCGTTCAGCTCTACGGCGCGGTCGCTCGCCAGCTCTACGGGCTGATGGACGACGCGAGCGCGCCCGCGACCACCGTCGCCGGGTACCGGTTGCTGCGCGGTCCGCGGACGGCGTGTATCTCCGACGGCCTCGCGACCTATTGCGAGCTCGCGGGCGCGACCGACGACGATCCCGCCGCCGGGTTTGCAGCCGGCCTCCATGGCAACCGCACGACCTCGGCCGCGAGCTACCTGCTGGGCCTGCTGCGGATGGAGCGCGCGAGCACCGCCGACGACGTCAGTGCGCCCTGGTTTCGGTGCGTCCGGGGTGCGCGGGTGTGGTGTGGCGTCGAGGAGGCGCGCGAGATCGAGCTCGACTTCACGGCGCTGCCGCCGCTCGCCGCGGGCTCGGTCTACGAGGGCTGGCTGATCCAGAACGGAGCGACCACGACGGACCGGTTCAGCGCTGGCAGTCACATCCGCCAGCTCGCACCGGCGTCGCTCGCTGGCGCGACGGCGTACGTGCTCACGATCGAGCCGCGCCGCGGCGACCCGCGCGCCGCGTCGAGCACGCACATCCTCGCCGCGTCGCTCGCGGGCGGGCAGGGCGCACTGTCGACGCAGCATCCCGCGGCGCTCGGCACCGACTTCGCCACGGCGGCGGCGCGCTACGTGCTCGCGACCCCGAGCTCGGCGGCGACGGACGACAACGATCGCGGGATCTGGTTCGTCGACCCGGCCGGCACCGAGGCGCTCATGATCCCCACGCTGCCCGCCGGGTGGAGCTACGAGGGCTGGGTCGTGCTCGGCGGCACGGCCGTGTCGACCGGGCGGTTTCTCTCCGGCATGGGCGCGGACTCGGACGGCGCGGGGCCGACGGCAGGTCCGCTCGCGGGTCCGCCGCGTCCCGGCCAGGACTTCATCACCCCACCGCGTACGCTGATCGGCGCGCGCGTCGTGATCACGGTCGAGCCCGAGCCCGACGATGCGGCCACGGCGTTCGCGATCCGGCCGTTGATCGATGAGGAGGTGACCGCCGTCATGGCCCCGGCGACGCAGGAGCTCGCGAACGCGAGCGCGAGTCGCCCGTCGGGCACCGTCGTCATCCACTGAGCTCGGCTTCGCCAAGGATCATCACATGCAGACCATCTCTCATTACGCGCTGGCGCTTGCCTGCGTCGCCGGGTGCAGCGCCAGCGACGGCGACGACGCGGCCGACGCGCTGTTCGCCGGGACTGCTTCCGCCGCGCTGGGCGGACCCGGCAACGAGGCGCGCTGCATCACCTGTCACTCCGCCGCGGGCGCGCACGCCGGCGACTCGGGGACCTCGCTGGAGGACATCGCGTTTCGCGCGAGCTTCAAGGGCGGCGAGGCGCCCGCGCTGCTCGCCGGTGTCAACGCGTGCGTCACCGGCTGGATGGGCGGCGTCGCGTTGACCACGAGCGACGCCCGCTGGGAACGCCTGGAGGCCTACCTGGTCGGGATCTCCGATCCCGCCGTCACCACGCCCAATCCGCTGGCGCCCGAGGTACTGGCTGACGAAGCCGCGTACGCCCTCGCCTACCGTGGGGGCGACGCCTCGGCGGGCCGGGCGAAGTACGACGCGGCGTGCGCCCGCTGTCACGATGGCGGGCTCCAGGTCGGACCGGCCGTCGCGCCCTCACGCGCGAGCCTCGATCTCGGCGCCGGCGTGATCGCTCAGAAGGTCCGGACGTCGGGGCCTCCGCCATCGGGGATGGGCGCGGCCGTGGATGCCACCCCGGGGCCGATGCCGTTCTTCGAGCCGCGCGATCTGTCCGCGCAGGATCTGAAGGACATCGTCGCCTTCCTCACGAACTGATCCGCCGCATCACGCGGCGGAGCCTCATGCTCGTCTCACGTGAGTCCCCGCCTCGCGTCGGGCTACAGTGGGGGGCATGAGCGCATCTTCGATCACGGTCGTCACCGGCGGCGCCGGCTTCATCGGCTCGCACACCGTCGACCAGCTGATCGAGCTTGGCCATCGCGTCGTCGTCCTCGACAACTTCTCGACCGGCAAGCGCGCGAACCTCGCCCGCTGGCTCGAGCCGAAGCACGCGTTCACCGGGGAGCGTCCGGCGCTCGAGGTCGTGACCTGCGATGTCGCGCACGGCATCTTCGCAGCGCTCGCGCCGATCACCGCGAAGTTCGGGCCCGTCGATCGGATCGTGCACCTCGCGGCGCAGGTCTCGGTGGTGGCGTCCGTCGCGAACCCGCTGGTCGACATGCAGATCAACTACGGCGGCACCCTCCACGTCCTCGAGTACGCACGCGCGCTCGGCGTCAAGAAGGTCGCGTTCGCGTCCTCGGCCGCCGTCTACGGCGACGTCACCGAGATGCCGGTCGACGAGGACGTGCCCACCCGGCCGGTGTCGCCCTACGGCATCGACAAGCTCGCGAGCGAGCACGCGCTCGACTACTACGCGAACGTGCACGGCGTCGCGACCACCGCGCTGCGCTTCTTCAACGTCTACGGCCCGCGCCAGGATCCGACGAGCCCGTACTCCGGCGTGATCTCGATCTTCGCCGACCGCGCGAAGGCCGGTCGCCCGCTGACGATCTTCGGCGATGGCTCGCAGACCCGCGACTTCGTCTACGTCGGCGACGTCGTGCGCGCCCTGGTCGCGGCGGTCGGCGACGGCAACAGCCGGCTCGTCGCGAACGTCGCCACCGGCAGCGAGATCACCGTGCTCGAGCTCGCCCGCACGATCGTCGAGCTGTGCGGCGGCTCCTCGCAGGTCAGCCATGCGCCGGCGCGCGACGGCGAGATCCTGAAGTCCCGCGCTCGCGTCGATCGGCTGCGCGAGCGGCTCGGCGTCGTCGCCGAGACGAAGCTGGTCGACGGGCTGCGCGCGACGCTCGCGCCGGCGTGACCCTCCCGTCCACGCGGCTGAGTGAGCGGGAGAGATTGGCCAAGCGCGCCAAGAGCGCCAAGGAAGGTTGAAGGACCAGGGGCGCCCGCGCCGACGTTTCTTCTCTCCGGATCCTTGGCGTCCATTGGCGGCCTTGGCGGCCAATCTCCGGGGGCTCAGAGCTGCGTCGTCTGCTTGCCCGCCTTGACCCAGCCGGCGATGCCGTCGGGCAGGACCTTGACGTTCGTGTACCCGGCCGTGAGCGCCTTGGCCGCCGCCTCGTGCGACGCGCCGCAGTGCGTGTTCGCGCAGTAGAACACCAGCGGCTTCGCCTTGTCGGCGGGGAGCTCGCTCGGCAAGAACGTCTCCGAGTCACTGAGCAGGACCGCCCCCGGGATCACGCCGAGCTTCTTGCGGGTCGGGTCGCCGTTGGCGTCGACCGCCTGGCCGGTGCCGGCGGCGAGCAGCCGCTCGAGCTCGTCGATCGAGATCGTCGGGACCGGGACCTCCGCGCGCTCGGTCGGGGCCGCCTGGTCCCCCTGGCCATCCTGCGCCTTGCTGCGGCAGGCGGTACCGGTCGGGGCCACGCCCAGCGCCACGCCCACCGCCAGGACCCAGGTGAACCGCACGGTGCGCATGTGCGTGACCGTAGCCGAGCGCACCGGGCGCGACAACCGCGCCCGGTCGGCAGCGCGCCGGCGGTTTTGCCGCGGGGCGGTGTACGATCGCAAGACCGTGGTCCGGATCGCGCTCCTGCTGCTCGTCGCCGGTGGCTGCGACCTGGTGATCGCCATCGAGGAGCCGGCCCCGACCGCGTGCGGGCCGTACGGCTCGCTCACCCCGGTCGCGTTCGATCCGCTGATCGAGGCTCCCTACGGCTTCAGCGTCCGCGCGAACGGGATGCTGGGCGCCGTCACCGCGCGGGTCGCGGGCGTCACGCACACCTACGTGATCCAGCTCGACGATACCGGCGTGTGGCGGCTGCACTCCAACCCGGCGCGCAACACCGGGCTCGGCGCGGTCCGCGACGGCTCGATCGGCGACCGCGGCGCCACCGAGGTCGACGAGCTCTACGGCGCGACCGGCGAGCCCGGCGCGACGTTCACGTGGATCTTCGCCACGCCGACGTGGGGCACCGACGCGAACCCGATCAAGCAGGACCAGCTCTACGACGTCACGGTGGGCAACGTCGTCGAGGTCGTCGAGGAGATCGACGGCGTGATCGTCCCGCAACGCAAGCGCGCGGTGGTCACGCTCACGCCCGACGACGGCGTCGGCAAGAACCTCCTGCTGTTCACCGATCTGCTCGCGCCGTACGCGGGCGCGCTCTGGAACGACGACCCCGAGCGCACCGACCCGATCAACCGCGATCCGGACGAGTCGCCATCGCAGGGCGTCCTCACGGATGATCTGTTCACGCTCGTCTACGCCGCCCGCCGCCGGGGCGGCAGCTCCGACCTCTACGTCTCGCGGCGTGACGACGTGACGCGCCAGTGGCGGCCCGGCACGCGGCTCCGCGGGGTCAACACCGACGCGGACGAGCTCGAGCCGTGGATCAACCGTGACTGCTCCACGCTCTACTTCTTCCGCGACGGCGTGACGTACCAGGCGCAACGGGTGGACGAGTAGGCCGCACGCCAGTAGCGTTTGCGCATGGTCGATCGCCCGCGTGACCCGCCGTGGATCTTCCGCACCTACGCGGGCCACTCCAGCGCCCGCGCCTCCAACGAGCTGTTCCGGCGCAACCTCGCCGCCGGCCAGACCGGCCTGTCGATCGCGTTCGATCTGCCGACCCAGTGCGGCTACGACTGCGATCACCCGCTCGCGCGCCCCGAGGTCGGCAAGGTCGGCGTCCCGATCAGCTCGCTCGATGACATGCACGCGCTGTTCGACGGCATCCCGCTCGAGCAGATGAACACGTCGATGACGATCAACGGCACCGCGATGTGGCTGCTCGCGCTCTACGTCGCGCTCGCCCGCGAGCGGGGCGTGCCCGAGGCCGGGCTCCGCGGCACGACGCAGAACGACATCGTCAAGGAGTACCTGGCGCGCGGCACGTACATCTTCCCGCCCGAGCCGTCGTTCGATCTGATCGCCGAGACCTACGAGTACTGCGTCGCGCGGATGCCGCAGTGGAACCCGTCGAACATCTGCAGCTATCACCTGCAGGAGGCCGGCGCGAATCCGATGCAGGAGCTCGCCTTCGCGCTGGCCGATGCCGTCGGGGTGCTCGATCGCGTGCGCGCGCGCGGCCGCGTCGAGGAGGCCGCGTTCCACCAGTGCGTCGGTCGGGTGTCGTTCTTCGTCAACGCCGGCATGCGGTTCGTCGAGGAGCTCTGCAAGATGCGCGCGTTCGGCGTGCTCTGGGAGGAGCTGTGTCGTGATCGCTACGGCGTCACCGATCCGAAGCTGCGGCAGTTCCGCTATGGCGTGCAGGTCAACTCGCTCGGGCTCACCGAGCAGCAGCCCGAGAACAACGCGTGGCGCATCCTGATCGAGGCGCTCGGCGTGACGCTGTCGAAGGATGCCCGGTGCCGCGCGCTCCAGCTGCCGACCTGGAACGAGGCGCTCTCGCTGCCGCGCCCGTGGGATCAGCAGTGGTCGCTGCGGCTGCAGCAGATCCTCGCGTACGAGACCGACCTCCTCGAGTACGGCGATCTGTTCGCGGGGTCGCCGGTGATCGCGGCGAAGGTCGACGAGCTGTGCACGGCGGCGCGCGCCGAGCTCGCGAAGATCGACGCGGCCGGCGGGATCCAGGGGGCGATCGAGAGCGGCTACTGCAAGCAGGAGCTCGTGCGCTCGATGGCGATGCGGATGGCGCGCATCGAACGCGGCGAGCAGACCGTCGTCGGCGTCAACAAGTGGACCGAGGCGCTGCCGTCGCCGCTGGTCGGTGGTGAGGACGGGGGCGTGTTCCGTGCGGATCCGGCCGCCGCCGAGGAGGCGCTCGCCTCGCTCGAACGGACCCGGGCGCAGCGCGATGCCGGCAAGGCGCGCGCGGCCCTCGCGACCCTCGAGGCCGCGGCCCGCGCC
>JALZOI010000277.1 GCA_030857245.1 Myxococcota bacterium | reverse complement strand
CGCGAAGAACAGCGGGCCGAGCGCGAGGTCCTTGCGGTCGAGCAGGCGATCGATGCAGAGCGCGGTGGTGACCTTGCCGGGGCCGCGCCCGATCGCGGGCTCGGCGGGCAGCCCGAGGTACGGCGCGATCGCGCGGATCAGCACGGCCTGGCCGCGCCCCGCGTCGCCGGTGACGATGTTGAACATCTCGTGGATGCCGTAGCAGAGGTAGACGTACGAGATGCCGCCGCGGCCGAACATCACGGACGTGCGCGACGTGCCATCGCCGGTGCCGAACCGTGCGTGGCTCGCGAGATCCTCCGCGCCGCCGTAGCCCTCGGTCTCGACGATGACGCCGGCGCGCTGGCGGTGGACGAGGATGCAGCCGACGAGCTCGCGCGCGACCTCGGTCATCTCGCGAGCGAAGAAGGCGGCCGGGAGGCGAGCCGCGCGAAGGGCGGGGAGCGACGCGGGTGGCGCGGGTGGCGCGGGTGCGGGTGCGGGTGAGACGCGGGCGCGGCCGGGTGGGCGAGAGCGCGAGACCACGGCGAGGAGGCTAGCGCACGGAAGCGCCGCGGAGACAGGCGGCGGTAGCGGCAGCGTGCGGTGGGGAGAGCCTCAGAAACAGGCAGCGGGCAACGGCAGCGGGGGACGGAGAGCCTCAGAAACGGGCGGCGGGCAGCGGGCAGCTGGCAACGGGCAATGGGGAGGGCGGGTGCCTCCCGGAAATGGGGAGGGCGGGTGCCTCCCGGAAATTGGAGCTCAGGGCTCGTCGGGCGGTGGCTCGTCGGGCGGCGGTTCGTCGGCGCCGGGATCGGGGAGGGCGGCGGGCGGCGGTGCGACGGAGCCGCCGAGGAGGTGCGCGCGATCGAGGCCGTCGAGGACCTCGCCGACGCGGCCGTCGGCAGCGAGGGCGTCGATGAGTGCGCCGGTGCGATCGCGATAGGCCTCGATCGGGAGCTGGCCCTGGAGCAGGCGGAAGCGCAGGAACAGCAGGGCCGTCTGCGCGACGTCGGCGAGGCAGTACTTCTGGATCGTGTCGAGCTGGCCGGCACGGTAGAGGCCCTCGACCTGCGAGCCGTCGATGCCGACCTTGCCCGGCAGGCCGATCAGGCGCGCGACCGCGTCGAGCTTGCCCGCGCGCGTGGCGCCGTGATCCGCGAGCCAGTCACAGAGATCGAGGTGGCCCTCCTCGGAGAACCGGTAGCGGATGCCCTTCTCGCGGTAGTACCAGGCGAGCGGGACGGCGTGGCAGAGCGATCGCATCGCGATCACCGGCAGGTCGAAGCTGCGGCCGTTGTAGGTGACGAGGACCGGGCGCGCCTTGCCCACGAACCGCGAGAAGTCCTCGAGCAGCGCGCGCTCACGCTGGTCGGCCGTCAGCGTCCCGGTCCCGCCCGCGGGGTCGCCGATCACGCCGATCCGCTTCAAGCGGTAACCATGATCGAGCCACAGACATCCGATCACGACGATGCGGTGTGCCCACGTCGGCGGGAACGGCGGCTCGACCCCATGAGGGAGCTCGGGCCGGTGCCAGCGCTCGCCATCGGGGATGGTCTCGATGTCGAGGATCAGGTACTCCGCCGAAGGCGTCCGGGCCACGCGCGCACGCTAGGTCGAAGGTGTGACATCGGCAACGCGAGGGCGTCCCGTCCCTCGACCGGGCCCGTGCACTCGTCCGAAAGAACGCGATGACCGGTGCTTTGCGGCTTGTTCGGGGCGTCCGGCCGGCAATAATGCGGGCTATGACGCGACTTCGCCGTGGGTCGGGGGCCGCGCTCCTGGCGACCGTGTTCGGGGGCTTCGGGGTCGCGTGGCCGGCGATCGCCGCCGCCGACGTGGAGGGCGTCTGCCAGATCCTCGACCTCGACTTCCAGCCCGCCGAGCTCGTGACCGCGGCGCCGATGCGCGCCCCGTCGCAGATCGTCGCGTGGATCGAGAAGCCCGACGGCTCCTACGTCGAGACCGTCTTCATCACGCAGCAGACCGGCACGTACGGCCTCGGCAACCGCCCGGGGCGCGCCGACTTCAACAGTGGGCCGAAGTGGCCCTACGGCCGTCGCACCGGCGTGTTCCCGATCTGGGCGCACCGCCACGGCCTCGTGTGGGATCAGGTCGTGTTCCAGAACCACGAGGATCCGGGCGCGGACTCGAACCTCTCGCACCCGTTCAACGAGAGCTCGCGCGAGCTCCACTTCTGCCGCCCCCTGATGTCGACGGAGACGGCGTGGGATGCCGGCTCGTGTGCGAGCGCGGTGTTCACCGACAAGGGCGAGCTGACCAGCACCCAGAAGTCGAAGTACCCGCCGCGCAATGATCTGGTCCGCGCGACCCCCGACCATCCGTCCGTCGAGCTGTACGCGATGCTCAACCCGTTCGACGCCGTCTCGCACGCGACGCCACCGAGCGGCCAGCCGGCCGCGGTCAGCTTCCTCGCGCCCGACTTCATCGCGCCCGGTGATTACGTGATGTTCGTCGAGGTCTCGCGCGAGTTCGACCACAACACGACGTACAGCATCGCGGCGCGCCCGAGCCCCGACGGCATCCCGTGGGGCGACTACGGCGAGCCGTACCGCGGCCAGCCGTCGGTCGTCTACCGCGTGCCGTTCACGATCGACAACACGCGCCGGGTGTCGACGACGCTCGACTACGTCGGCTACAGCGATCCCGACGGGCTCGACGGCATGCTGCGCGCGCCCGACGCGACGATCAGCACCGGCGTCGCCGGCTCCGGCGCCGAGCGGCTCGCCGTCGTCTCGAATGACGGTGACACGTACCGGGTCCGCGTGACGACGCTGATCGAGTTCGACTACGTGAAGCCCGCGGCCCCGCTCGCCGGCGGCGTCAACACCCTGACCAGCACGTCGGCGGTGGTCGAGTTCCAGGCGCCCGGCGATGACGGCGCGGCCGGCAACAAGGTCGCGCGCTACGAGATCCGCTACGTCGCCGGCGCGGACCTGACGGAGGAGACGTTCGACGCCGCCACGGAGCTACGCCCCGAGGAGCTCGTGATCGGCGCGCCCGGGACGATGCAGGAGTTCGCGGTGCGCGGCCTGCTCCGCGACACCGAGTACACCGTCGGCATCCGCGCGATCGATGACTGCCGCAACAAGGGCCCGCTGGCGCTCGTGACCTTCCGGACGCCCGATCGCGAGGTCGGCGAGGTCGATGCGTGCTTCGTCGCGACCGCCGCGTACGGCTCGGTGATGGCCAACGACGTCGACATGCTGCGCCGGTTCCGCGACGTGCTGCTCCACAAGACCGTGCTCGGCGAGCTGTTCGTCGAGGCGTACTACACGTTCTCGCCCGCGGTCGCGGGCGTGGTCGGCGAGTCCGAGTTGCTCCGCGCGACGGCGCGCTCCGTCCTCGACCCGCTCGTCGGCTGGGTCAAGGCCTTCCAGCTGTGACCCGGCGCTCGCGGCCTGCCGCGCTCGTCGCCGGTCTCGCGATCGTCACGGCCGCGACCTCCCCCGTCGGGGCCGAGGACGGCGTCTGCCAGGTCATCGACCTCGACTTCTTGCCAGCCGCGCTGTCGACCGCCGCGCCAATGCGCCCGGCATCGCAGATGGTGGCGTGGCTCGAGGAGCCGGGCGGGACGTTCGTCGACACGATCTTCATCACCGAGACGACCGGCACGTACGGCCGCGGCAACCGGCCGGGCCGCGCCGACTTCAACAGCGGCCCGAACTGGCCCTACGGGCGCCGGCCCGGCGTGTTCCCGGTGTGGGCGCGCCGCCACGGGCTCTCGTTCGCCGAGGTCGTCTTCCAGAACGGCAACGAGGACAACCTCTCGCACCCGCTGAAGGAGAGCTCCCTCGAGTCGCGGTTCTGCCGCCCGCTCGTCAGCAGCGAACCGCAATGGGACGCCGGCTCGTGCGCCTCGAAGGCCTACACCGACAAGGGCGTGCTCGGGTCGCGGACGAGCAACTACCCGCCGCGCAACGACGTCACGCGCGCCGGTCCGGACCATCCCTCCGTGGCCATGTTCGCGATGCTGAACCCGTTCGACGCGGTGTCACAGGCGACGCCGCCCTCGGGCGCGCCGGCCCAGGTCAGCTGGATGGCGCCGCGGACCCTGCCGGCGGGCGACTACGTGCTGTGGCTCGAGGTCTCGCGCGAGTTCGATCACAACGCGACGTACAGCGTCGCAGCGCGGCCCGAGCCCGACGGGATCCCGTGGAGCGACTACGGCGAGCACTACCGGGGGCAGCCCTCGATCCTCTACAAGGTGCCCGTGACGATCACGTCGTCGGGGGTCCACGTCGCGAGCACGCTCGACTACGTCGGCTACGGTGATCCCGACGGGCGTGACGGCAATGTCCGGCCTCCGGACAGCACGATCACGACGGGCGTGGCGGGCTCGGGTGCCGAGCGTCTCGCGATCCGCGCCGACGGTGGCGCCCCGTATCGGCTGAGGGTCACGAGCCGGGTCGAGGTCGACGGGATCAAGCCCGGGGCCCCGACCGACGTCGCCATCAACACCCTGACCAGCACGTCGGCGATCGTGGAGCTCGTCGCGCCGGGCGACGACGGCCTGACCGGCCAGGTGCGCGGCTACGAGATCCGCTACGTCGCCGGCGGCGAGCTCACGGAGGCGGGCTTCGCGGCGGCGACCGAGCTCCGGCCGGTGCTCGAGATCGGTGCGCCGGGCAGCGTGCTCGAGTTTCCGATCACGGGGCTGCTGTTCGACACCGAGTACACGGTCGGCATCCGCGCCATCGACGATTGCCGGAACCGGGGCCCGATCGCGCTCGTCACGTTCCGCACACCCGATCGCAACGTCGGCGAGGTCGACGCCTGCTTCATCGCGACCGCCGCCTACGGCTCGGTGATGGCGAACGATGTCGAGCTGCTGCGCCGGTTCCGCGACGTCCTGCTCCACGAGACCGTGCTCGGCGAGCTCGTCGTCGAGGCGTACTACACGTTCTCGCCCGCGGTCGCCGGCGTGGTCGGCGAGTCCGAGCTGCTCCGCGCGACGGCCCGCTCGATCCTCGATCCGCTCGTCGGCTGGGTCCGCGCGTTCCGGCTGTAGCGGCGACCGGCAGACGGCCGTGGCGACCCGTCAGGCCGCCGCCGCCGCTGCTCAGTCGCGCGACGTGACCGCGACGGTGCCGCGGAACGTGACCGCGATCGAGTCGACAGTCGCGCCGCAGGTGCGCCGCAGGCCGAGCGCGCCGTCGACCGTGAGCGCGAAGCCGCTCGCGCTGGTGCCGTTCTCGCAGACGCCGGCGCCGGTCGCGGTGCCGGTCGGCGGGGTCGCCGGGTCGGCGGTGTACGAGCAGCCATCGACGGTGCCACGCACGTCGATGACGCGGACGTCAGCGGTCGACGTCGCGCCGCCGAGCGAGCGCCCGCCTTCGAGCAGGTCGGGTCGCGAGATGCACAGCGTGATCAGGCCGGGGCCGCCGGTCTGCGTGCCCTCGAGCGAGATGCTGACGACGCCCTCGGGCGCCGCGGGATCCGGGCAGTCATTGCCGGCGAGGCTCGACAGGCCGCCGAAGTCGAGCGTCACGTCCGCGCTCGACACCAGCAGCCCCGTCGCCGGCGCGCCCGCGGGGCCGCAGGTCTCGCCATCGCTACAGCTCGCGAGCATCGCGAGCATCGCGAGCATCCGGGCGGCGCTAGTACTCGAACGGAACCGTGATGGCGAGGTGACCGACGATGGCATTCCCGAACCTGTTGTCTTGCGCAACGTACTGAAGGATGCCCTCGAACCGAGCTGCCGACCAGCGTCCTCCGAGCCCGAATGCTTCGCCGAGGATGCCGAGCTTTGCCTCGATGGTGTGGGTCTGGAAGCGCGACAGCTTGACGTCATCGGAGATGTAGAGCTGCGGCTCGTTGTAGCGCTCGCGGTAGAAGAACGCGCGGAGCTGCGTGTGATAGCGATAGCGCAGCGAGGCCTCGGCCATGCTGCCCACCTCCTGCACGATGCGGAGCTCCGGCGTGTGCGCTCCCGCACCGAGCGCGTCGCGCCGCAACCAGTCGTCGCGGTAGAGGCGGTACGCGCCGATCACGGTCGTCTTGGACGCGGACAGGTGATAGCGCGCCGAGATCGCGATCGCCTGGCGGAGCCGCTCGGTCGGGTGCTGCTCGCGATCCGTCATCAGCCCGACGATCGCGCTGCGATACGGATTGGACTGATAGCCGCGGAGCGCGGCGAGATCGTACGTGAGGCCGATCACCGCGCGGCGCGACAGGATCTGGCTCGCGGACAGGTAGACGCCATAGCTCGTGAGCTGGCACTCGGGCGTGTCGGGCGCGCCGGGCATGCACGCGAGCATGATCTGACCGAGCCCACCCCCCGTACCGCCGCTGATGGTGTCGCGAGAGATCCCGCCGCCGGCGCCGAGCACGGTGTTCTTCTGCGCGAGGTCGAGCTCGGCACGCACGCCGACGTAGAGCGACGTGTAGTCGGACTCGCTCGAGTACTTCGCGGTGCCGCCGAGCCGCAGGTCACCGAACGCGTGCAGGTAGCCGAGCGCGCCTTCGGTGCGGTTCTCGGTGAACGGCTCGGCATCGCTCGCCCCCGCCGACTGCGAGGCCGACGTGATGGCATCGACGAGAAAGTGCGCGTTGACGAGCCCGCGCTCGCCGACCTCGAACATGCCGTCGAGCATCGGCTGGACCACGCGGGTCGCGCGCTCCTTGTAGTAGACGCCGCGCGCGGTGACGGTGCCATCGGCCGCCGCGCGCCGCTCGGTGCCGCCGCCGATCGCGACGACCGCGACGAGCGTGAGGGCTAGTTGCAGCCGCATCCGCCGCCCGGCTGACCGGTGCCGCCGTCGGCACCCTCGCGCGATCCCGTCGCATGCTGACCGAACCGAGCCTCGCCGGCATCGCGGTCGTTCGCCATCGCGCGCTTGGCGTGGGCACCGCGCTGGTGGGCCTGGACCCGCACGCACCCGATGGTGCTGAGGCCGAGCAGGATGGTGAGCGCGACGACGCGGAACGAGCGCACGGAGAGCCCAACCATATCACGCGTCTCGCGTGGCGAGGGTGGGGGGAACCGTTGTACACCTCGCGCATGAAGAGCTTGCGGTTCCTGCTCCCTCTGCTCGTCCCCTCGGTCGTGCTGGTGATCACTGCGTGTGGCGGCGGTGGCGGCGGAGACGGCGCGACGACGCCGGGGGGTGGTGGCGGCGCCGGTGGTGCGAAGCCTGCTCAGGCCGGCGACGTCTCGATCGAGATCCCGGCGTTCGCCATCACGGGCGTGATCTTCGAGCCGCAAGGGCTCGGGCGCCCGGGCATGCCGCTCGTCGAGGCCAAGCGGAAGACCACGGTCGAGAAGCAGCGCCAGGTGTTCACGAACACCAAGGATCCCGTTCAGAAGGAAGCGCAGGCCGCGATCCTCGCGACCATGCTCTACCTCAAGTCGAAGGACGCGAAGGGCGAGGAGCAGCTCGCGCTGATCAGGGAAGGCCGTCAGGCGCTCCGCGACGCGGCGCAGGTCGCAGGGGCGAACGTCGACGAGGTCACGTTGCGCTTGCTCGGCAGCTACGAGATCCACCTCGAGGACTATCCGGCCGCCGAGAAGGCGTGGGAGCTCCTCGTCCAGAAGGCTCCGAAGGACAAGGAGGTCCTCTACCACCGCGCCTGGTGGGCGTACGCGCTGCTCAAGCAGTTCAAGAACGTCGAGGCGCTCGCCGTCGTGAAGGACCAGCCGCTCACCGAGAAGCAGCCCGAGCTCGCGTACGTGACCGCGTGGGCGAAGTGGCGCGCGAACGATGACGCTGGCGCGTGGCAAGCGATGACCACCGCGGCCAAGGGCTGGACCGGCAACAAGGACTTCATCAACGAGGAGGTCTACCTGTTCGCGGCGCGCAGCAGCGTGTCGCTCGCCGAGGTCACCCCGCAGCTGTTCGCGCTGTTCAACGCGAAGCAGAAGGGGCCGCAGTACGAGGTGCTCGTCAAGCTCGGGCTCAAGGCCTACGCGCTCGCCGGTCGCTGGGCCGACGCGGTCGCCGCCCTCGATAACGCGCTCGAGACGATCGGCAAGGAAGCGCCGGTCAACGACGTCCCGGTGCTCCGGTACTCGCAAGCCGACTACACCGTCCGCCTCGACAACCCCGACGCGACGGTGAAGTACGCGAAGCAGGCGATCGAGGCGCTGCCGCTGTGCGGCCAGAAGTGCAGCGACAAGGACAAGCAGGACCTCGTCACGGCGATCTCGGGGATCGCGCGCGTCTTCCACTTCATCTACGCGACCGCGAACGACATCCGCTACTACCAGCCGGCCAATGATCTGTACCTCATGACCATCCCGCTGCTGATGGACACGACGATCCGCAACGAGCGCAACAAGGACGCCGAGACCCTGCAGCGCACGCTCAAGAACACGAAGGTCGGCACGGGCACGCACGACAAGGATGCGATCCGCGTGCTCGCCGAGCGCCACAACCAGGAGATCCACGCCTGCTACGAGAGCGCGCTCACCGTGAACCCGAAGGTCGGCGGCACGCTCTCGGTCACGCTCGAGAGCGACGAGACCGGCGTCGTCAAGGGGGTCACCACCGAGCCCAAGGCCGGCCTCGCCGACCTGTCGCTGGCCGCCGGCTGCGTCGCGGACGCCGTGAGGGACTGGAAGCTCCCGAAGCGCGGGATGCCGGGCTCGACCCGCATCAAGCTCTCCTACACGCTCGCGACCAAGAAGTCGTAGCCCGCGCGCGAGCGGCGGGACTCGCTGAAGCCACCGCCGCGCTGAGACGGGTCGCGAAGCACGCCGAGGTCGCCACCGGCGCCAAGGATCGTTTCAGGAGGAAGACCGTCGTGTTCGGGCAACGCGATCTGCGCGCGGCCCATATCAGGTCCCATCAACCCTTGGCGCCTCGGCGGCCTCGGCGGCCTTGGCGACCGGGCTCCACAAGCTCAGGGCACGAGCGAGCCGCGCTTCGTCGAGCGGCGCGGTCGGCGAC
>JALZOI010000276.1 GCA_030857245.1 Myxococcota bacterium | reverse complement strand
CCAGCGGCCCGTGGGCGAACACGCCCGGCCCGACGGCCTGGTGCGGCGCGAGGCGCGCGCGAACGAGCCGGGCCGCGCCCATCGTCACGACGAGCGCGCCCGCCAGCAGGAACCACAGGATCACCGAGAGCGTCGCGACCAGCGCGACGAGCCGGAGCTTGCTCGCGGCGCTCGTGGTGCCCGCATACGTCCAGGCCGTCACCACGTATTCGACGGGCGCGAAGGCGAGCGCGCCGCCGGTCGCCATCGCGATCGCACGTCCCACGTCGGCGCGGAGACCGTCGCGCAGGGTGCGGTACCTCGGGATCGTCAGCAACACCGCCGATCCGGTGGTATCACGTTCGTCGAGCAGGTGCGCATCCGGGACTTCCTAGAGCGGCACGGCTGGCTGATCGCCATCGCCGCCGCGTACCTCTACATCTTTCCCGCATTCCCCAAGATCCGCAGCGCGAACGAGCTGCCGCGCATCTACCTCGTCCAGGCGATCGTCGACGACCACACCTTCGCGATCGACAAGGGCGTCGCGCGGTGGGGGGCGACGGTCGATGTCTCGCCCTCGCGCGGGCACCACTACTCGAACAAGGCGCCGGGGTCCTCGATGCTCGCGGCACCGGCGTACCTCGTGGCCAAGCTGGTCGTGGGCCCGCCGTCGCTCGGCCAGACGCTGTGGCTGGCCCGCGTGTTCGGCGGCATCATCCCGATGCTGCTGTTCCTGGGGCTGCTGTCGGGCTTCCTCGTCCGGTTCGCGCCGGATCCCGCGGTGCGCCGGCTCGTGCTCGTCGCGTACGCGCTCGGCTCGCTCGCGATGACGTACTCGGTGCTGTTCTACTCGCACCAGCTCGGCGCGATCTGCGTGGGCGCCGCGTGGATCCTCGGCATCGACGTCGCGGAGCGCCGGCGCGGCCGGCTCGCGATGATCGCGGCCGGCGCGGTCGCGGGCGCCGCGGCGCTCGTCGACTACCAGGCCGTGTTCGCGGTGGTCCCGGTCGCGATCCACATCCTCGTCAAGCTGTGGCGCTGGCCGCGGGCCGAGCTCGCCCGGAGCATCGCCCTGGCGGTCGCGGGCGCCGCGGTGCCGATCGCGATCCTGCTCGCGTACCACGCCGTCTGCTTCGGCAGCCCCTGGCGCACCGGCTACGACGCCTCCGAGACGTTCGCGCACTATCACCAGCAGGGCTTCCTCGGCATCACGCAGCTGCGCGGGGAGGCGTTCTGGGGCTCGCTGGTACGGCCCGATAACGGGCTCTTGATCCTCGCACCGTGGCTGCTGCTCGCGATCCCGGGCGCCGTCGTGCTCGCCCGCGGCCCCGCGCGTCGCGACCGCGGCACGGTCGCCGTCGGCGTCAGCGTCGCGGTGATCTACGTGCTGTTCATCTCGTCCATCAACTTCTGGCGCGGCGGCTGGCAGGTCGGGCCGCGCTACATCACCGCGATGCTGCCGTTCCTGCTGCCGCTGATCGCGGCGCAGCTGCAGTGGCTGGTCGATCGCGCCGAGGTGCGGCGGTCGGCGCGCTGGCTGCTCGCGACGGCCGCGGGCTCGATCGTGGTGGGCGTCGTCATCTATGCGCTGACGTGCGCGACGTTCCCGTACTGGCCCGACAGCCTGCGGCACCCGCTGTACGACGTGACCTTCCGGCTGCTCGCCGATGATCTCGCCGCGCCGAGCCTCGGTAGCGCGCTCGGGGTCGGTGGCGTCGCGGGGCTGGTGCCGTACTTCCTCGTCGTCTTCGGCGTGCTCGGCTGGGCGATCCAGCGCGTCGCTGGGTGGCGAGGGCTGGTCGCGAGCCTCGCGATCGGGGCGGCAGTGGTCGTCGCGTATGGCGCGTTCGCGCATGGCGGTCCGGAGACGGATCGCCCGTATCGCTTCGTGCGCTCCGCCGTGATCGAGCGCTGAGCTGTGCTACGAACCGGCCGCATGTCCGTACGCATCGTGGTCGGGATCGCGCTGGCGCTCGTCGGGTGCGGCAAGCAGCAGGAGGCGCCGAAGCAGGACCCCGGCTCGGCGGTCGGCGTCGCCGCGACGGGTGACGCGGGGACCACGCCCCCGGGGGACGCGCGTACCGATCCCGGGGAGGTCGCCGCGCAGCTCGACAAGGCGTGCGTCGCGGGCGACTTCGAGGCGTGCCGCAAGCTCGGTGTGCTCTACACCGAGGGCCTCGGCGTCACGGCGGACGCGCGGCGGGCGGCGGCGCTGTTCGCGCAGGCTTGCAACGGCGGCAACCTCGCGGCGTGCAACCACGTCGCGCTCGCGCTCAGTGAGGGGCTCGGCGTCGCGGCGGATCCGGCGAAGGCGGTCGAGCTCTACACGAAGACGTGCGACGGCGGCTACGCGCTCGCGTGTCGCAACCTCGGCCTGATGCTGCGCGATGGGCGCGGCGTGACGAAGGACCTCGATCGCGCCGAGACGCTGCTCGGCAAGGCGTGCAACGGCGGCGCGCCGTACGCGTGCACGAACGCCGGCGACCTCGACAAGGTGCTCGCGGCGAAGCAGGGCAAGCCGCGCCTCAAGAAGATGATCGATCGCTACAAGCAGGGCTGCGAGGCCGGCGAGGCGAGTGCGTGCCGCGCGATCGGGGTCGCGTACCTCGAGGGCACGGGCCTGCCGAAGAGCCCGAGTGCTGGCGCGGTGTGGCTCGCGCGCGCGTGCGATCAGCACGAACCCGTCGCGTGTCGCGTGCTCGGTGCGATGACGCTCGAAGGTGTGGGCGTGAAGCGCGATGTCGCCCGTGGCACGGAGCACCTCCGGCGCGCGTGTGATCGCAAGGACGCGGAAGCGTGTCGCGTGCTGCAGGCGATCACGAACGCGGGGTCCGGATCGGGATCGCGCACCGGCTCCGATGCGGGATCGAGCGCCGGATCGGCGGCCCCGGGCGCCGGATCGGGCACGGACGCGGGCATCGAGCGGCGGGAGTGAAAACGTATCTGCGGATGTAGGTCGGTGGCGTTCTTGACGCGACATTGACGCTAAGTGCTTGCCCCTGCGCCGCTCCCGGACAGGGGCCCGCCCACCGAACCACAGGTTATCCACAACCGGCCCTGCGCCCACCGGGTCCCCTTTTGAAACGAGGGGTTACGAGCCATTGACGTGTGGATAACCCGGCCTTCCGGACCACTTGTCGACAGGCTCGTGCACAGCGCACCGCGTCACCGTCCGCGCTCCGGACTGCCGAACATACCGTGCGCCCACGCACGCGCGGGGTGAGGGTCCGTACGTCGGACGTGCGAGTCCGCACGTCGGACGGACCTGTCCGTCGCGCGGACGGGGCCGTCCGAGACCCGGACGATGATCGGGAGGAATCACCAGCTCCGCCGCGTTCCTGCGGCGCAGCTGACACCGAAGCGTCACGCGCGCAGCGAGCGATAGAGCAGCACGTACTCGTTCGCCGACGCCAGCCATGACGAGTCACGCAGCATCGCGGCGCGCCGCAGCGTGGTGAACGCGGCGCGATCGCGGAACAGCCGCACGCCGCGCTCGATCGCGGCGAGCAGCGCGCTCGCTGTCACGCTGTCCAGCTTGAGGCCGGTGCCGCGACCCTGCGCGAGCTCGGCATCGCCAGGATCCTGCACGGTGTCGCGCAGCCCGCCGACCGCCGTGACGATCGGCACCGCGCCGTAGCGCATCGCGTAGAGCTGGCCGAGCCCGCACGGCTCGAAGCGCGACGGCATCACGAAGAAGTCGCTGCCCGCGTAGATCCGCCTCGCGTACCCGATATCGAAGCCGATGCGCGCCGCGACCTCGCGCGGAAACGCGCCGGCGAGCCAGCGGAAGCGATCCTCCAGCGCGGGCTCGCCAGCCCCGAGCACGACGAGCCGCGCGCCGCACCGTCCAAGCTCGGGCGCGATGTCGGCGACCAGGTCGAGGCCCTTCTGGTCGGTCATCCGCGCGATCACCCCGATCAGCGGCTCGTCGTCCCGGAGCTCCGGCAGCCCGGCCTCGGCGGCGAGCGCCGTGCGGCATGCCGCCTTGCCGTCGAGACCGCGTGGCGTCGCACGCGTGAACGGGGCGGGCAGGGTCTCGTCGCGCGCGGGGTCCCACGCCATCGTATCGATGCCGTTCACGATCCCGACGACGCGCTTCACGTTCCACCGCAAGAACCCGTCGAGCGCCTCGCCGCGCTCGGGTGTCAGGATCTCCTGCGCGTAGCTCGGGCTGACCGTGGTCACGACGTCGGCGAGCGCGAGCCCGCCCTTGAGGAACGAGACCTGGTCGTAGAACTCGAGGAGCTCCTGCGTGAACATCGTCCACGGGATGCCGAGCTCGGTCATCACGTCCTTGCCGAAGATCCCGCGGTACGCGAGGTTGTGGATCGTCGCGACGATGGCCGGCGGCGCGCCCGCGAGGTGCGCATAGATCGCCGCCGGTCCGCCCTGCCAGTCGTGGACGTGCAGCACGTCGGGGCGCCCGCGCAGCAGGAGCTCGCCGGCCGCGAGCGCCGCCTTGCCGAGAGCCGCGAACCGCACGTGGTTGTCGGGGAACTCCGCGGCGCCGCCCGGCCCGTAGAGGTTGCCCTCGCGATCGTAGAGCGGCGGGCAATCGAGGAAGCCGTAGCGGACGCGCCCGACCTGCGCGCTGCGCAGCAGGCAGTCGAAGTGATGCATGCCCAGCGTGATCGGCAGCGGGATGCCCTCATCGAGGGGAAACCCCGCGTCGGCGAGCCGCGCCGGGACGCCGCGGTAGCACGGCACCAGCACGGCCGCGTCGATCCCGAGCTCGGCCTGTGCGCCAGGCAGGCCGGCGACCACATCGGCGAGCCCGCCCGACTGCGCGAACGGGGCGACCTCGCTCGAGACGTGGAGGACGCGCACTACGATCCGGAATCGAGCGCGGGATCGGTCGGCAGCTCGACGGTACCCGAGAACTTCTTGAACCGCGGACCGGCCGACTCGTAGCTGTGGCGGTTCTGCGTCGAGACGACGAACGTGCCGGGGCGGAGCTGCGCGTAGAGCTCGGGCTCGTTGCCGATCAGCTCGGCGACATCGTTCGCGAGCACGCACGGCCCCTTGGCGGGGACGATCGTGCCTTTCGGGACGACGACGATCCCCGAGTCGGTGACGAACGGGAACCGCACGCGGTCGGCGGCGAGATCCTCGCCGATCACGCAGCCCGGCTCGATCTTGCAGTTCTTGTCGAGGATGACGCGCTTGATCCGCGCGCCGCGCCCCACATCGCAGCCCGACAGGATCACCGAGTCGGTGACCTCCGCGCCGGCATGGATGAAGCAGTCGTACGACAGCACGGTGTCGCGGAGCGCGGCGCTCGCGATGATCGAGCCCTCGCAGATCAGGCTGTCGTCGACCTGGGCCGGGCCGAACTCCTCGCCGGCGCGCACGAAGCGGGCGGGCGGGTAGTCGCGCTGCGCGCTGCGGATCCGCCACTGGCGGTTGTAGAGATCGAGCGCCGGCACGCGCGCGCGGAGCTCCATGTTCGACGTGAAGTAGCTGTCGATCGTGCCGACGTCGCGCCAGTACGGCGCCTGCTCCTCGGGCTCGCCGGGGATCCGGTTCGTCGCGAAGTCGTAGCTGAACACGCGCGCGCCGTCGGCGAGCAGCCGCGGGATGATGTCGCGCCCGAAGTCGTGGCGTGAGGCCGGCTTGCCGCCGTCGTCGAGCAGCACCCGCTCGAGGACCTCGCGCCGGAAGATGTAGTTGCCCATCGAGACCAGCGACCACCCGGGCCGCCCCGGCATCTCGGGCGGGTGCTTCGGCTTCTCGACGAAGCCGACGATCCGCCCGCTCGCGTCGATGTCGATGATGCCGAACGCACTGGCCTCGGCGGTCGGGACCGGGAACGCCGCGACGGTGAGGTCCGCGTTGTGCTCGCGGTGCGCGATGTCCATCTGATCGACGGCCATCTTGTAGACGTGATCGCCACCGAACACGGCGACGTGGGACGCCCGCGCGTCCCGCACGAGGTTGAGGTTCTGGTACACGGCGTCGGCGGTGCCGCGGTACCAGAACTCGCCCATGCGCATCTGCGCGGGCACGACCTCGATGTACTCGCCGAACCCGCTGAGCCGCCAGTTGCGCGACATGTGCTTGATCAAGCTCGACGACATGTACTGCGTGAGGACGTAGATCCGGCGGTAGCCGGAGTTCACGAAGTTCGACAGGACGAAGTCGATGATCCGGTAGCGACCAGCGAACGGGACGCCCGGCTTGGACCGGTGCACGGTCAGCGGGCCGAGGCGGGAGCCTTTGCCACCCGCCATGATCATCACGAGCGTGTCCTTCATGACGAGATTCCTGCGGGCGGGGCCTCGCGATCTCATCGTAGCAAGCTGGGAGCCGACTTCCCCGGATGGGGACCAACTATCCGCGAACGCGAGGCTCGGCTCGCGCGCGGGGCGGGCGGACCGCTCACAGCTTCGCGCAGGCGCGACCGTAGATCGTGCTGCTCGCCGTGCTCGCGACGGCCTTGCACGTATAGCCCGTGCCGCAGCCGCTCTCTCCGGCGCTGGAGCACGCAGCCGTGCACACCTTGGCGCGGCTGCCGGCCGAGACGCAGAGGTTGCCCGGGCCGCCGCAATCCGCGTTCGCCGAGCAAGCCTTGCCGAAGTTCTCGGGCCTGGCGAACGGCACGAGCTTCGGGTTGTCGTCGATCCCGTGCATGCCGTAGAGCGACTTGAATGCGAAGGAGTTGCCATCGAGGCGGGTCAGCAGGCCCGACACCGGCTGCGGCCGGAGCCGCTGCAGGCTGTCGCGGGCGAGCAGCGCGGACACGAACTGCTGGACCGCCGCCGGGGACGCCGCGTCGGAGAACGACGTCGTCGTGATGACGTCGATGTTCTTGCCGTTCTTGTTCGGGTTCTCCTTGAACGCCGTGCCGATCTGGTAGGTGTCGCAGCCCTCCGCGAGGACGACCTGGTAGCGGTCGCTCGGCATCTGCGCGGTGCGCATCTCGGCGTCGTCGAGGTCGCCTTCGCTGGTCTTCTTCCAGTTGCCGATCGCGAAGCCGTAGAACGGGCCGGAGTGGCCGGAGTACATGATGACGTCGCGGGTCGCGAGCGAGCCCAACGCGAGGTCCTCGAGGATCTTGCCGCCGGCATCGGTGTCGGGGTCGACCGCGGTGCCGGGCTTACCGAAGTACATCCGTAGCTCGACGTTGATCTCGCGGCCGTCCGCCTTCACCTTGCGCGTGAACGCGCCCGAGGTGTGGGCGAGGTCGTTCCACGACGCGACGGGCGCGCGGAAGCCCTGCTCCTTGAGCCACGTGAAGAACTGGCTCGAGTGCTTGAGGTGGTACTCGGAGTGATAGTCCCAGCCGAAGTAGACATCGATGTCGAGCTTGCCGTCGGCGGTCAGCCGCGCGAGGTCGAAGAAGCCGTCGGTCGAGGCGCGCTCCCGCGCGATCGCGAAGGTGACCTGCTCCTTCTGCGCGGCGGGCACCATCGACGGGTTCCAGCCAGTCCACGGCGCGTTGCGGTACCACTCGGCGTTGGTCTCGAGCTGCGCGAGCTCGGTGTTGCTCGGGCGGCCGATCTCGAGGTCGAATACCTGCTTGCCCGCCACCGTACGAAGCGGCAGCCGCGTCATCAGGCTCTTGCCGCCCGCGGCGATCTGCCGGAACGTGAAGTCGAAGGTGATCTTGTCCGCGCGCTCGCGGATCTCGAGGTCCTCGTACGCGCCGGCCTTCGCCATGCCGCCGAAGCCGCCGAAGCTCGCGTTCGCGTCCTCGCGCTCCTTGTCGACGAGGTACTGCGTCACGAACCAGGCGATCGCGATCTGCTTGTAGCCGACGAGCCGCTTCGCGGCCGCGAGGCGGACGTCGGCAGGCTGGCTCGCCATCGCCGCGTCGAGGACGACCGTGGACGTGCCCTCGAGCAGGTACTCCTGCGCGGACATCGAGAAGAAGTCGTCGGCCTTGGAGTCGTCGACGAAGAAGCTGTCCTCGGGGTCGTCGGCCTCGCTCGCATCGTCGCAGCCGGCCCCGGCGATCAGGCTGGCGCAGGTCAGGGCCGCGAACAGCTTCGAGGTCGAGCGGAGCGAGGAGGTCTGGCGCATGCCCGGGACACGAGCAACGGCCGTGCCCGGCAGCGGTGGGCCCGAGCCCTGGTGGGACGCGCAGTTGCGGCCCCGGAGGCTGCGCCGGCGGGTCGCCGGCTAGCCGACTAGCCGGCTGTCGGCGTGGACGGTGGGGTCGGTGGGGTCGGTGGGGTCGGTGGCGCCACGGGCACCGGCGGCGGCTGGACGAACAGGTGCTGCCGGTAGTAGCGCAGCTCGTCGATCGACTCGCGGATGTCGTCGAGCGCGCGGTGGGTGTCCTGCTTCGCGGGCTGCTTCGCGATCAGCTGCGGGAACCACCGCCGTGCGAGCTCCTTGATCGTCGAGACGTCGACCATCCGGTAGTGCAGCCGGGTGTCGAGCCGGGGCATGTACTTGCGGATGAACCGGCGATCCTGATGGATCGAGTTGCCGGCGAGCACCGGCCGCTCCTTCGGCCCGACATGCGCGGCGAGGAAGGCGAGGGTCTGGGCCTCGGCGTCCTCGTCCGTGATCGTCGAGGACTTCACGCGCTCGGTCAGCCCCGACGCCTTGTGGTGCGTGCGGTTCCAGTCATCCATCGTGGCGAGCACCGCGTCGTCCTGGTGGACGACGAGGTCGGGACCGACGGCGATCTCGGTGAGGTTGCCGTCCGTGAGGATGGTCGCGATCTCGATGATGCGCTCCTTGCCGGGGTCGAGCCCGGTCATCTCCATGTCGACCCAGACGAGGATGTCACTGCCAGCCATGGGCGCACCTTACAGAAGAACTCCCGGGCTTGCATAGCGGCGGACGAGCGGCGCCCCCGCGTGGCTCGCGGCTGATGGACCACCGCCCCGGGATCACGAGAGGGTCGCAAGGTCGCCAAGCGCGCCGAGGGCGCCAAGGATTCTATCAAGAGATCCTTGGCGCCCTCGGCG
>JALZOI010000275.1 GCA_030857245.1 Myxococcota bacterium | reverse complement strand
ACCTGCATGGCGGCTTTGATCGGGCGGGATTCGCACCCGCTAGATGACTCACCGTATTTCTATGAAGGCATCCGCACCTCCCTTTCCTACGGACCAGCCTTGCCTGGTCACACTGGCGGCCAATCTCTCCGCCTCAGCCGGCGAGCACGCGCAGGATCCGCAGCATCGTCCAGAGCTCGCGAGCGGCGGCGGCCGGGCGCGGGCGGGCCGAGCCGGTGTGACCGTACATGCCGGTGATGTGAACGCGGACCTCGGCGCTCGTGAGCGCGGCCGCGAGCTGGTGCGCGTGCTCGAACGGGATGACGTCGTCATCAGCGCCGTGCACGAGATCGACGCGGCCGGTGATCCGCGCGAGGTACGGAGAGGGGTCGAGGGGGCGCGCATCGAACCGCGTCAACGCCGAGGTCACGAGGGTGCGGGCCCCGGGACGCGCGCCGATGCCGACGAGGAACAGCTCGCGCACCGCGGCCGGCACGCCGGGCGCCAGCTCCTCGGCGATCGCGACGAACCGCTCGTCACGCTTGAGCTCGGGCCGGCCCCACGTCCGCTCGACGTAGCGTCGCCAGCCGCTGACCAGGGCCTCGCGCAGCTCGCCGACCGGCGCCGCGGGACGCAGCGCGTCGAGCAGGTTGAGCAAGACGACGGGCTGGTTGAGCGGATCGCGCACGGCGGTGCGGCCGCCTTCGACCTCGCCGGTCAGGCAGAACCGCAGCGTCTCGCGCAGGTCGGCGTAGCCGCCGAACACGACGAGGCGCTCGATGCGAGCCGCGTGCTCGGCCGCGAGCGCGAAGGCGAGCAGCGAGCCGAAGGACACCGAGAACACGATCGGGCGCTGTGCACTCCACCGCGGGAGCGCATGGAAGGCGCGCGCGAAGTCGCGCTTCGCCCGCTCGGTCGGCGTGAGCGCGAGGTAGTCGGGGATGTAGGGCACGATCACGAGGTGCCCGGCCGCGGCCAGGATGCGGCAGAACCGATCGAGCCGCGGATCGTCCGCCGCCGCGTAGTGGAGGCCGGGAGCGATCAGATAGGTCGCCCGCGGGCGGGCCGGTGCGCCGAAGATCCGCACGCGCATGCCCTCGAGGTCGTCCTCGCGGACCGGGACCGCGGGCGCCAGCATCGGATCGGCCCAGGGCCCCAGCCAGCGCCCCAGGCGGACGACCGGACCGATCACGGCGCTCCGTGAATCACAGACCCGGCCCCGTGGTGCTGCTCATCGCCGTAAACCATGCCAGACCCACGTGAAGCCGGTCGGTGACGCATCGCAGCACGCCGCGGATCGCCCGGCGATTCCTGAAGCCCGCGCCTGACGCGCGGGTGTGATTTCCTGAAGCCCGCGCCTGACGCGCGGGTGAGAATTCGAGACGTCTGATAACGTGCCCGCGCCCTGTCGTCGCGGGCATTTCGGAGATCAGGAATCATGCAAACGGAAGTCGTCAAACAGGTCCTCTCGCTGGCTCATCAGGCGGTCAAAGAGACGCACCGCGATCGACTCCAGTCGTACATCCAGTCGTACTGCCGCGCGATCCCGCCGGAGGTGTTCGACGAGATCGACCCGCAGAAGCTGCTCGCCTTCGTGATGGATCGGTTCGCGTTCCTCGAGGAGGACTTCGGCAAGACCGTCAAGGTCGAGATCCGCGAGCCCGAGACGACGCTGCTGGCCGACGACTCCCCCGCCTCGGTGATCGAGACCCGCCTGCCGGATGCCGCGTTCATCATCCGCACGATCAAGTCGTTCCTGCGCCAGCAGGGCCTCCACCTCCACTTCGTGCTGCACCCGATCCACGGCGTCGTCCACGATCACGCCCAGATCACGGGCATCGACGCGAACCGCGGCACCCGCTACTCGCAGGTCTACCTGCTGGTCTCCGCGATCCCGCCGGAGCGTCGCGAGGCCCTCCGCCAGGACCTCGAGTGGCGGCTCGAGCGCACGCTGATCGTCAACCGCGACCGCCACGAGATGATGCAGCGGTTCAACGACACCCGCGCGTACCTGTGCGCGGTCGCCGGGCGCGATCCGTCGTCACCGAGCCCGCGCGAGTCGCAGTCCATCCCGCTCGAGATCATCATGCGCGCGCAGTCGGACACGCCGCGCTCGCAGCGCGAGATCGAGGCCGACGAGGCCGTCGAGCTCATCGACTGGCTCAAGGACGATAACTTCATCCTGCTCGGCTACTCGTGGTTCCCGCTCGTCGGCGCCGGCGGCAATGGCAGCGGCGGCAACGGCGCGGCCACCGGAGGCAACGGCAACGCCGACACCGGCACCGCCGGCAACGGCACCGCCGGCACCGGCCACCGCGGCGCCGAGCACAGCCTCGGCCTGTTCACCGCACCGGATCGCGTCGGTCGCGGCGGCCGCCTCGAGGAGGTGATCGGCGAGATCGTCGCGACGCGACGCACCCGCGAGGAGGTCTACTCCTACTACCGCACCGACTACATGACGGTCGTGCGGTCGGTCGCGCAGGTTCGCTACTTCGGCATCGCGCAGCGCAGCCCCGACGGCACGCTGCTCGGCGAGCACGTGTTCCTCGGCCTGATGTCCACGAAGGCGCTCAAGACGGCGAACCGCCGCGTGCCCGTGGTCCGGACCCGCATCAAGGAGGTCATGGCGAAGCTCGAGGAGCAGCCCGGGAGCTACGCGTACGCCAAGAGCGTCGCGATCCTCGACTCGATGCCCGTCGAGGACCTCTTCTACTGGAACATCGACGAGATCGCCGAGGTCGCGAACCAGTTCCGGATCGCCGAGTCGCGCGATCACGCGCGCGTGTTCGTGTGGCGCCGGCCGAACGGCCGCCGGATCACGGTGGTCTGCGTGGTCCCCCGCATGCGGTTCTCCGAGGCCCTCCGCGAGGAGCTCTCGCTCGAGATCCGGAAGTTCCTCTCGGTACCGCAGCTCCGCGAGTACCGTCAGGAGACCGACGACGAGTCACCGATCCGCCTCCACTTCACGGTCGGCAAGTACCGCCCGAAGGTCAGCGATGCCGATCTCGAGACGCTGACGGATCAACTCGAGCTGCTGCTCGAGAGCTGGGAGGACCAGCTCCGCCGGCTCGTGTTCAAGCAGTACCGCGGCGCCACGAAGGCGACCGGGCACTCGCAGCGCTACCTCGCGACCACCGCGAGCGCGCAGGAGATCTGGAGCAAGAGCGGGGCGCGGTTCCCCGAGTCGTACCAGGGCGCGCTCTCACCCGAGGTCGCCCTCCTCGACATCAGCCTGATCGAGAAGCTCGACGAGGACGAGGGCGTCCGCGCGGCGCTCGTGCTCGTCGGGGAAGGCGAGCGTCGCCACACCTCGCTGCGGATCGTGTCGCGCAAGGAGCTGCTGCTCAACGACGTCGTGCCCGTGCTCCACCGGATGGCGTTGCGCGCGACGAGCCGGCTCGCCGAGCGCCTGCTGGGCCCGGGCCGCGACGTCTACATCACGGGCTTCGAGGTCAGCGGCGCGGATGGCCGCAAGATCGAGGACGAAGCCTCGCTCGACCGGCTCGGCACGATCGTCCAGCGCGTGCTCGCGGGACACCTGCTCGACGACCGGCTGCTCGGCCTCGGCTACCTCGCGGGCCTCGACTGGCACCAGATCGATCTGCTGATCACGTACCGCAACTACTTCGTGCAGGTGTTCTCGGGCCTCGGCGTGACGTCGGTCGACGACACGCTGCTCAAGCACCCGGGGTTCGGCGCCCTGCTCGTCGAGTACTTCGAGCTCAAGTTCTCCACCCACCGCAAGGAGACCCCGACCGAGCGCTCGGAGCTGCTGCTGCCCCTCGCGCACAAGTACGACGAGATGCTGCAGCGGGTCACCGTGATCCAGGAGGATCTGATCCTCCGCTACTTCTTCGACCTGTTCGAGGCGACCCGCCGCACCAACTACTACCGGCCCGGGCGCGGCGACACGATCTCGATCAAGATCGAGAGCGCGCTCGTCGAGCACATGCCGCGGCCGTGCCCGGTGTTCGAGATCTACGTGCACGCTCCGGGCGTCGAGGGCATCCACCTGCGCGGCGGCATGGTCGCGCGCGGCGGGCTCCGCCACAGCGATCGCACCGACGACTTCCGCACGGAGGTGCTCGGCCTCCAGCGCACCCAGGCGCTGAAGAACGTCATCATCGTGCCGCAAGGCGCGAAGGGCGGCTTCGTCACCCGCAAGCTCGCCTCCTCCCGCGAGGAGGCGCGCGTGCAGTACCAGGTGTTCATCGCTGGCCTGCTCGACATCACCGACAACTTCGTCGGCAGCAAGATCGTGCCGCCGCCCGGCGTGATCCGCTACGACGACGACGATCCGTACCTCGTCGTCGCCGCTGACAAGGGCACCGCCCACCTCAGCGACACCGCGAACGCGATCTCGCAGGAGTACAAGTTCTGGCTCGACGACGCGTTCGCGTCAGGCGGCTCGGCGGGCTACGACCACAAGGCGATGGGGATCACCTCGCGCGGCGGGTGGACGAACGTCGAGCGCCACTTCCGCGAGATGGGGATCGACATCCGCAAGACGTCGATCCGGGTCGCCGGCGTCGGCGACATGAGCGGTGACGTGTTCGGCAACGGCATGCTGCTCAACGACCAGCTCAAGCTCGTCGCCGCGTTCAACCACAAGCACATCTTCCTCGACCCCGATCCGGACCCGGCGATCTCGTACGCCGAGCGCAAGCGGCTGTTCACGACGGCCGGCACGCAGTGGAGCGACTACAAGACCGAGGCGCTCAGCAAGGGCGGCGGCGTGTTCGAGCGCGCGGCGAAGGACATCACCCTGCCCGCGCAGGCCAAGGCGCTGCTCGGCATCAAGACGAAGACGGTGTCGGGCCCCGACGTCATCAAGGCGATCCTCGCGCTCGACGTGGATCTCATGTGGTTCGGCGGCATCGGCACGTACGTCAAGGCCTCGACGGAGGCCCACGGTGAGGTCGGCGACAAGGTCAACGACAACGTCCGGATCAACGCGACCGAGCTCCGCGCCAAGGTGATCGGCGAGGGTGCGAACCTCGCGATCACGCAGCGCGCGCGCACCGAGTACCTGATGCACGGCGGCCGCGGCAACACCGACGCGATCGACAACTCGGCTGGCGTGGACTGCAGCGATCACGAGGTCAACCTCAAGATCCTGCTGTCACCCCTCATGCTGTCGGGCAAGCTGACGCGCGACGCGCGCGACACCCTGCTGCGCGAGCTCGAGCCCGACGTCGGCGAGGCGTGCGTGCTCGACAACTACCTGCAGTCCGCGCTGCTCTCGATGGAGGCGATGCGCGGCCGCAAGCAAGGCGAGCCGTTCCTCGATCTGCTCACGTATCTCGACAAGCACGGCCTGTCGCGGACCGCCGAGCACATCCCACCGGACGAGGAGCTGCGCAGCTGGCTCGCCGCCGGCAAGGGCCTGCCGCGCAACCTGCTCGCGGTACTCGTCGCGCACACGAAGATGGATCTCTACGAGCGCGTGCTGATGTCGAAGATCCCCGACCGGCCGCTGTTCGCGCCGTTCCTCTCGGCGTACTTCCCGCCGAAGGCAGCCGAGCGGTTCAAGGAGCAGGTCTCGAAGCACCACCTGCGCCGCGAGATCATCGCCACCGTCGTCACCAACGCGATGATCAACCAGGCCGGCTGCACGCTGCTCGTCCAGCTGTGCAAGGAGTCCACCGCCGCGTTCGACGAGCTGGTCGTGCGGTACTTCATGTGCGACGAGCTGCTCGACGGGCGCGCCTTCCGCACGGCCGTCCACAACCTCGACTACCAGGTGCCGGCGGCGGATCAGTACGCCGCGCTCCTCGCGTTCGAGGAGATCCATCGCAGCCTGCTGCGCTGGTGGATCTGGAACGAGGCGACGTGGAAGCTTGATCCGGATGACGTCGCGACGACGAAGCCGGCCTTCGATGCCGCGATCGCCGCGCTCGTCGCCGCGCTCGACGACACGGCGCGGATCGCGCTCGAGGCTCGCGAGTCGGATCTCGTGATCCGCGGCTTCCCGGCGGAGGTCGCCCAGATGCTGTCGCGGGCTCCGCTCATCCACAACGCGTTCGCGCTGCTCGCGACCGCGAAGTCGAGCAAGCTCGCCCTCGGCACCGCCGCGCCGCTGTTCCACCGCGTGGGCCGCCAGCTCCACGTCGACACGTTCGACGAGATCCTGCTCACCCAGGTGCCGGCGAACGCGTGGGAGCGTCGCTTCTACACGTCACTCGAGCGCGACGCTGCCGTGGTCCGGCAACGGGCGGTGTGCAAGCTCGCGGCGGATAGCAGCTTCGTGGACCACCACCGCGACTGGGTCGATCGGATCGGTGACTCGCTCGGCATGGTGAAGCAGCTCGGCCAGCATGGCCTGGTGCCGCTGTATCTGATCCTCGAAGACTATCGCGCGTACACCTGAGCGCCGTGGCAGACCCCGATCGCACGAGCGACCAGAAGCTCGCCGCCCATGTCGTCGACGGCGGACGGCTCCGCGCGCTGCTGCTCGAGCTGTGGCAGCGCACCCGCATGGACTGGGGGTTCGTCACCGACCGGCTCGCGACGACGTTCCGCAAGGAGACCTGGCTCGGCTCGCACGAACGCCGGTTCGTCGGCGAGACGCTGTATGGCCTCGTCCGGCACATGCGCCGCGTCGATGCCGCGCTCGCCCGCGGGCGCAAGACGGCGAAGCCGCCGCGCGATCTCGAGCGGCTGATCACGCTGCTGCTGATCGAGGGGCTGATCGAGCCGGCGCAGGCGGCGCGCACCGACCGCGAGCTCGACTGGCGCGCGATCGCCGGGATCGACGATGCGATCGCGACCGAGCGCAAGCTCGCGCCGCGGATCGCCCTCGCCGCGTCGCTGCCGGACTGGCTGGCCCAGCGGATGGTCGCCGACTGGGGGGATCGCGCGGAGCCGCTGGCGCATGCACTCAACCAGCGCGCCCCGATGACGGTGCGCGCCAACCTGCTCGCGACGGATCGCGCGCAGCTCGCCGAGCAGCTGCGGCAGGCCAACCTCGTGACCCGGCCCGGGGCGTGGTGCGATACGGCGCTGATCCTCGAGAGCCGCACGAACCTGTTCGGGCTCGATGCCTTCAAGCGCGGGCTCCTCGAGGCGCAGGACGAGGGCAGCCAGCTGCTCGCGGACCTCGCGATCGCGAGCCTGTCGACCCCGAAGCCGCTGCTCGTCGACCTGTGCGCGGGCGCCGGCGGCAAGACGCTCGCGATCGCGGCGCGGCTCGCCAACCACGGCCGCATCATCGCGTGCGACATCGACGCGAAGAAGCTCGAGGAGCTCAAGCGGCGTGCCCGCCGGGCCACCGTCTCGAACGCGCAGGCGGTCCACCTCGAGGCCGGCGCGTGGCCGCCATCGATGCACGCGATCCGCGGGAAGGCCGAGGTCGTGTTCGTCGACGCTCCGTGCTCGGGGACGGGCGCGCTCCGTCGCAACCCGGAGGCCCGCTGGCGCCTGCGCGAGACCGACCTGCCGACGTTCGCGGCGCGCCAGCGAGAGATCCTCGCGGGGGCGTACCAGCTGCTCGCGCCCGGCGGCCGGCTCGTCTACGGGACCTGCTCGCTGCTCGCCGTCGAGAACCAGGAGGTCGTCGATGCGACGCTCGCCGCGCATCCCGAGCTCGAGACGATGCCGATCGGCGACGTCCTCGGTGCACGGGCGCCCAAGCTCGGGGCCGGAGCGTCGTTCATGGTGGCGCCCGACACGCACGGCACCGACGGGTTCTATGCCCACGTCATGCGCCGGCGCTGAGGGGCCCCACCGAGCCTGTCCGGTCGCGATGACGATCAAGGCACTGCTCGTGCATTGTCCCGGCGAATGGAACCGTCTCCCGGGGAGCAGACGACGCATCCCGCAACAGCCGTTGCCGATGGCAACGCACGCGTGATCGCGCAACATGATATCGTCGTCCCGCGGATGGCAATTGATGTCTCGGTGGTGCGCGACCTGACGGCACTTCGCGCAATCGAAGGCGAGTGGCGTTCGCTCGCGACGGTCGGGACGGGCGCCCTGTTCCGCGGGCCCGACTGGCTCTTGCCCTGGTGGCACGCGTACCACAACACCCTAGGTGCCGAGCTCTACGTCCTCGTCGGACGCGCCACCGAGGCTGACGCCGCCGGGATCAGCGCCGGCGACATCGTGTGCATCGCGCCGCTCTACCGGCGCACCGTCAAGGTCGCGCTGCTCGACACCCGCGAGCTCCGCATGATCGGCGATGCCGGGCCGCGCCCACCGTCGCTCGATCTGCTCGCCCGCGCCGGCTGGGAAGATCGCGCAGGGGCGGCCTTCGCCCGCAAGCTGCTCGACGAGGCCGCCACCTGGGATCTGCTCGATCTCGAGCCCCTCGCGGATCCCTCGCGGGTGCGCGCGCACCTGGTGCAGCGGCTCGCGGCGGCGGGCTTCACCGTCGAGAGCTCGTCGTCGGCGGGTGGGGCGAGCCGGCTCGCGCTCGGCATGGCGCCGACCGAGGCCACCGAGGGTGGCGCCGGCGTGTCCACGACGTTCGGCGAGGACCTCACCGCCCTCCGCAAGGGCATGGGCGCGCTGCGCCGGCTGTCCCGCCTCGAGTGGGCCGAGCGCGACGAGCCCTCGCCGCTCGCCGATCCCGAGGCGATGGGCCTGCTCGAGGAGGTCGCGCTCGAGCTCGGCAAGCAGGGCCGCGTCCGCCTCGCCCGGGTCGATGACTCGCTGGGCCAGGCCTGCGCCGCCGCGCTCGTCGTCGACGACGGCGATCGTGCCGTCGTGCTCGCGATGGCGGTCGATCCGCAGCTCGGGCTCAAGGCGTCGGCGCGGCTCCTCCACGCCGAGGCGATGGCGGCCCGCGCACGCGGCTGCATCGCGCTCGACGTCACGACCGGCGCGGGCGACTACGCGATGCCGGCGCTGCCGACCTCGAAGCAGCCCGCGCTGGCGGTCCGCGTCTGGGGCCACTCGACGACCGCGTCGGTGGGCCGCACGGTCAGCAGCAT
>JALZOI010000274.1 GCA_030857245.1 Myxococcota bacterium | reverse complement strand
GTCGCGTCGGGCGCGCACGCGGCGGCTCGCTCGAGGAGCTGACGATCCTGGTTGCCGCGCCGGAGCGCGGCGAGGCGCAACGTCGGGCGGCAGCCGCCGGGTGCGCCGGTGGCGGGGAGTGCAAGGACGCCGTCGAAGTTCCCCTGATCCTCGCCGTCGTCGAAGCTCACCGGATCGACGCGCGGATCGAGGGTGCGACCGGGCAGCGGCTTGCCCTTGCGGTTGTGGCGATCGTGCCAGTACAGCGCGTCCCACACGTACCAGACCGGGATGTTCCAGCGCCACGCGACCCAGCCCCAGGTCCGCGTGCCGGGCGTCTCGGCGTCGAGCACGACGGCGCCGGCGTACGGTGGCGCGCCGTTGTAGGTCCAGCGCTGCACGCGATCGCCGGCGAGGTGGGCCGCGCGCCATGAGATGTAGAGATCGATCGCGTCGCCGTAGTCGGCGTGCGGCGCGTCGGTGACCGCGTAGTGGAAGCGGCCCGGGCCACCGCCGGCCGCGCGCACGGCGTCGGCGAGGGCACGCACCTCGCGGCGCCGCTCGGGCGTGCGCGGCTCGTCGATCGGGATGGTGAACGGGACCTGCCCGGTGCCCGCGGTGGCGGCGATCCAGCCGCGCACCTCGGCGGCCGCCTTGACCGGATCGGTCGAGATCATCACCGGGATGTACGGGAAGCCGTCGAGCAGCGGCTTGCGAGCCTCCCACCACGCGAGCTGCAGATCCGGAGACAGCAGCACGCCAGCCGTGCGGAACAGCTCGATGCACGCGCGTTCGTCGGGGCTCGCGACCTCGCGCGCCGGGTCGCCGGTCCCGCCGTTCGCCCACACCAGCTCGCGGGGATCCGCGTAGGCCCAGACCGTGCGGGGCAGCGGCGGCAGCACGACGGGGGTGATCGTCAGCTGCACGGGGACCCGGCGATCGCCGACGACGAGCTCGCCACTGCGGACGCCCGGTGATGCCGCCGCATCGATCGCGATCTCGAAGTACGCGGGATTCGTCGATGGCGTCGGGTTGGGCGTCAGGCCATCGGCGTACGTGCCCTTGCCGTGGCTGCCGCCGAACAAGGCGGTCGACGGGCGGTGGACCGCGAAGGCCTCGACATCGAAGCCGCGGACGGTGGCGTCGGGAACGACGAGAGACGCCGCGCCAGGCCCGCGGTGGAGCACCTGGATCCCGAGCGTCTCGCCCCGCGCGGCGACGAGCGTGACGCGCTCACCGTCGAACCATGGTGAGCGCCGCGGCACGGGATCCTCCAGGCGCACGCGCATCGATTCACCGACGACCTGGAGGTCCGGGCCCGGGTCGACGGCAGCCTTGCGCCCGCACCCGAGCGCCGAGGCGCAGGTGATCAACCCGACGAGCCGCCATGCGATCGGCCTCACCGCCGCGGAGGTCGTCACGGGACGCACTCGATCACACAGTTCGTCATGGCGAGCGCAATCATAGCCTTCTCGAAAGACTGGCACGAAGACCCCACCTCGAATCATCACGTCCTGCGCGAGCTCGCGAAGACACGGCGCGTGCTGTGGCTCAACTCGCTGGCGACGCGCAAGCCCTCGCTATCGTCGAGCCGCGACCTCGGCAAGATCCGGCGCAAGCTGCGCGAGTTCGTGCAGGGTGCGCACAACGTCGAGCATGACCTGTGGGTCGCGACGCCGCTCGTGTTGCCGTTCCCGCAGAGTGCGGTGGCGCGGGCGGTCAACCGCCAGATCCTACGGCTGACGATCCGCCAGCTCCGCACGGATCTGGGGATCGACCAGTTCCAGCTCTGGAGCTTCCTGCCGAACACGGCGCCGTACGTCGGCACGCTCGGAGAGGAGCTCGCGGTCTACTACTGCGTCGACGAGTGGGCGACGTTCCCCGGGCTGCCGCGCGACGCCACGCTGACGATGGAGCGCAAGCTCCTCGAGCGCGTCGACGTCTCGTTCACGACGAGCCAGGCCCTCTACCAGTCCAAGCGCGGCAGCTGCCGGGAGACCCACCTCGCGCCGCATGGCGTCGACCACGCGCGGTTCGCACGCGCCCTCGATCCCGCGGTGGCCATCCCGGCGGACGTCGCCGCGCTCCCGGGACCGCGCATCGGGTTCTTCGGGACGCTGCGTGACTTCATCGACCTGGAGTTGATCGCCGGGGTCGCGCGGGCGCGGCCCGGCTGGTCGGTCGTGTTGATCGGCCAGCAGCTCACCGACCTGACGCCGGTGCGCGGCCTGCCCAACGTGCACCTGCTCGGACAGAAGCCGCATGACGAGCTCCCGGCGTACTGCAAGGGCTTCGACGCCGGGCTGATCCCGTACCGGATCGACGACGACGTGAAGTTCATCAACCCGCTCAAGCTACGGGAGTACCTGTCGGCGGGCGTGCCGGTCGTGTCGACGCCGATGCCCGAGGTGCTGCCGTACGAGCACCTCTGCCAGATCGCGGGCACCGCGTCGGACACGGTGTCCGCCATCGAGCGCGCGCTGCGCGACTCCGGTCCGGCCGCTCGGACGATGCGCTCGCGCGCGATGGCGTCCGAGACCTGGGAGGCACGGGTCGCCGCCGTCGATCGCGCCGTCGAGGAGATCGCGCTCCGCAAGGCGCACGCGGCGTCGCGTCGCCGCTTCGACGTGCCCGCGTTCGCGGGCGTCGCCGAGCAGATCGGCGACGAGATCGCCCTCAGAGGCCGGGCCCGATCGTAGCGGAGCCCACGCTGGTTTCGCGTCGGCGGTGGCGGAGGGTGTCAGAGGCCGGCGCGATTGGTACGCGTGCTCACGCGGGTGCGCGATCGCCGCCGGTGCGATCAGTGGGAGTCGTAGACGCGCCCGGCGCTTGCAGAGCCGGTGGCCCGATGGCGAAGCGGAGCGGCGCGCAGCTGCGAAAGAACGAGAACTCGTCGCGAGGTCCGCGCGGTCCCGCGCACGAGAGCCCGAGCGGGTCCGCACGTGTGGCGACCTGGCACGTCAGCCGCGGCGACGTCGGCGACGGAGGTGCGGGCTGGGCGGTTGCCACCGGACGCATGCGGCGCCTATCGTGGGCACCCGTGCCCTCCGCTCGGCCAACTCCCATCATCGCGTTCGCCAAGGACTGGCACGAGGACCCGACCTCGAACCATCACGTCCTGCGCGAGCTCGCGAAGACGCGCCGCGTGCTGTGGCTCAACTCGCTCGCGACGCGCACGCCGAGCCTGGCGTCCGGCCGTGACCTCGGCAAGATCGGTCGCAAGCTCCGCGAGTTCGCCGCCGGCCCCGTCCACGTCGAGAATGACCTCTGGGTGTTCTCGCCCCTCGTGCTCCCGCTCCCGCACAGCTCCGTCGCGCGCGGCATCAATCGCCACCTGCTCCGCGCCACGATCCACACGCTCCGCAAGCGGCTCGGCATCGACGACTTCCACCTCTGGACCTTCCTGCCGAACACCGCGGACTACGTCGGCACGCTCGGCGAGTCGCTGTCGGTCTACTACTGCGTCGACGAGTGGTCGATGTTCTCGTACCTCGACCGCGACGCCACCGTCGCCGCCGAGCGCCGCCTGCTCGAGCGGGTCGACGCCACCTTCGCGATCAACCACGCCCTCGCCGACGTCAAGCGCGAGCGCTGCACCGCCACCTTCGTGTCGCCCCACGGCGTCGATCACGACGCCTTCGCGCGCGCGCTCGCCCCCGCCACCGTCGTGCCCGCGGATCTCGCCGCCCTCCCCGGGCCGCGGATCGGCTTCTACGGCACCCTCCGCGACTGGGTCGATCTCGAGCTCGTCGCCGCCGTCGCGCGCGCGCGCCCGCGCTGGTCCTTCGCGCTGCTCGGCCAGCAGCTCTCGGACATGTCGGCGCTGGACGGCCTCGCGAACATCCACCTGCTCGGGCAGAAGCGTCACGACGAGCTGCCCGCCTACTGCAAGGGCTTCGACGTCGGCATCATCCCGTACAAGATCGACGAGCGGATGCGCTTCGTGAATCCGCTCAAGCTGCGCGAGTACCTCTCGGCCGGGCTCCCCGTCGTCTCGACGGCGGTCCCCGAGGTCGCCCGCTATCCAACACTCTGCGAGATCGCCTCGACCCCCACCGAGTGGATCGCCGCGATCGAGCGAGCGCTCACCGTCACCGACCACGCGGCGCGCGTCGCGCGCTCGGCGGCGATGCAGACCGAAACCTGGGCCGCGCGAGTCGCCGCGGTCGCGCACACCATCGACGAGCTTGGCGATCTCAAACGCCAGAATGGACCGAGGAAATCAGCATGAGCAACGCACGCTTCCGCGCCGGCATGATCGGTGCCGGCAACATCTGCGAGTTCCACGTCGCCGCCGTCAAGAAGCTCGCCCCCGTGGTCGAGCTGGTCGGCGTCGCCGATCTCGACACCGCGCGCGCCGCGGCCAACGCCGAGAAGTGGGGCACCACCGCCTACGCCGATCTCGACGCGCTGGTCGCCGCCGGCGCCAACGTGATCCACGTCCTGACGCCGCCGTCGTCGCACGCCAAGGTCGCGATGGCCGCCCTCGAGCGCGGCTGCCACGTGCTGATCGAGAAGCCCATCGCCGAGGACGCCGACGAGGCCCGCGCGATCGGCGAGCTCGCCGCGCGCAAGGGCCTGACGGTCACCGTCAACCACTCGCTGCTCTACGACCCCCAGGTCAAGCGCGCGCTCGACGCCGTCAAGGCCGGCGCGCTCGGCCAGGTCGTCTCGGTCGACATCCTGCGCGGCTCCGAGTACCCGCCCTACGAAGGTGGCCCGCTGCCGCCGTGGTACCGCGACGCCGGCTACCCGTTCCGCGACATCGGCGTGCACTGCCTCTACCTGATCCAGGAGCTGCTCGGCCCGATCGAGGAGGTCGATGCCGACTGGCGCTCGCTCGGCGGTGACCCGAACCTCGCGTTCGACGAGTGGCGCGCGATGGTGCGCTGCCAGCGCGGGCTCGGTCAGTTCCAGCTGACCTACAACGTCAAGCCGATGCAGAGCCAGCTGATCATCCACGGCACCAAGGCCGTGCTCCGCGTCGATCTGTTCGCGATGTTCCACGGCAAGCGCTCCTCGACGCCGCTGCCGAAGGCCGCCGAGCGCCTGATCAACGCGTTCACCGATTCGATCCAGCCGCTGATCGACGTCCCGGTCGGCGTCTACAAGTTCGTCCGCAAGGAGGTCCAGGCCTATCAGGGGCTGCGCGACCTCGTCGGCGACTTCTACCACCGCCTCGACGCCGGCGAGCCGCCACCGGTCTCGATCGACGACGCCGCCACCGTCGTCGAGTGGGTCGAGAAGGTCGCGCGCGAAGCCGACGCGGATCACGAGGGTCACCTCGCTCGCTTCCAGCTCTCCGACAAGGTGCCGTACCTCGTCACCGGTGCGTCGGGCTCGCTCGGCAAGGCGGTGGTCAAGCGGCTGCGCGCCGGCGGGCACCGCGTCCGCGTGTTCCAGCGCCGGATCCCGACGCAGCCCGAGGACGGTCTCGAGTACTGCTTCGGCAACCTCGGCGATCCCGCCGCGGTCGAGCGCGCCGTCAAGGGCGCCGAGATCGTGATCCACTGCGGCGCCGCGATGAAGGGCGGCTGGCCCGAGCACAAGGGCGGCACCGTCGTCGGCACGCAGAACGTGATCGACAGCTGCAAGCGCCACGGCGTCACCCAGCTCGTCCACATCTCGTCGATGTCCGTCGTCGACTGGGCCGGCTCGGTCGGCAAGGGCAACGTCAGCGAGGCCGCCGACGTGGAGCCGCGGCCCGACGAGCGCGGCGCCTACACGCGCGCGAAGCTCGAGGCCGAGAACCTCGTGATCGCCGCGGCGCGCCAGGGGCTCCCGACGGTGATCCTCCGCCCGGGCCAGATCTTCGGCGGCGGCATCCCGCTGATCAACGGCGCGGTCGCGCGCAGCGCCGGCGGGCGCTGGCTCGTGCTGGGCGACGGCAAGCTCGAGCTGCCGCTCGTCTACATCGACGACGTCGTCGACTCGATCGTCGCCGCGATCAGCAAGCGGCTGACCCGCGGCGAGGTCATCCAGATCATCGATCCCGAGCACCTGACGCAGGAGCAGGTCCTCGAGCTCGCCGGCGGCACGCGCCCGATCCTGCGGGTCCCCCGGGCGATCGTGTTCGCCCTCGGCAAGCTCAGCGAGCTGCCGCTCGGCGCGCTCGGCAAGCCGAGCCCGATCGCGGTCTATCGCCTGAAGTCAGCGCTCGCGCGCCTGCACTACGAGAGCGATCGCGCGCTGACGCTGCTCGGCTGGAAGCCGCGGATCGGCGTGCGTGATGGCATCCGGCGGGTCACCAGCCCGGCTCCGGCCGACGCGGTGACGACGGCGGAGCCCGTTCCCCTGCGCGCCGTCTCGGCCTGATCACCGCGGCTGCGGCCTCCGTCACATCCGCGCTGGTCTCGCCGCTTCTTGCCACCCGGTCGCGGCCAAAGCGCGCTCGCGGGCCAGCCGCGGACGGCGAGGCTGGCGTAGCATCGCCGGATGCGATGGATTGCAAGCGTGATGGCGGTGATCGCGGGCTGTGGCGGTGGCTCGCTCACCGAGCTCGAGGGCGTGTACACGGTGTCGACGTGGACCGAGAGCAGCACGAGCTGTGACGCGGAAGGCCCGTCGGTCGCGGCGCAGCGCAAGCCGAGCTTCTACATCAAGGCCGAGAGCTTCTTCGGCGAGGACTTCGTCAACGTCAAGAGCTGCGACAGCGAGGCCGCCTGCCGGATGCTCGCCACCGAGGCGGATACGATCCACATCGGCGAGTTCGCGTTCGAGGATGGCAGCGATGCCGCCGGCTGGTCGAGCCGCAGCGCCTCCGGCTACGCGTTCGATGGCTCGTGCATGGGCCTGGTCTCGGAGAGCAAGCTGATCGCGACCGGCGAGCAGATCCGCATCGAGGTGCGCCGCATCGAGGTCCCGCCGTTCGCTCCGGATGCGCAGAACGAGTGCCCCGACGAGGCCGTCACGGCGGCCGCCGCCGGCCAGCCGTGCACGGATCTCGAGGTCGTCACCGGCGCACGGGTCGGCAGCTTCTAGCGCGGGCGTCGTCGCCGGCGGGCTACCATCGAGGCATGCACCGCCTCGCGCTTCGCCTCGCCCCCGTCGTCGCGCTGGCCGGCGCGCTCGCACCCGCGACGGCGCACGCGGACGCGACGGTCGGGGTCGAGCTCTCGCCCGACGGCATGGTGCTCGCGAGCCAGCTCGGCGTCACGCCGGAGCAGCTCGCCGCGCAGATCAGGCAGGAGATCGACGCCGCGTACCAGACCAACGACGTCGAGGGCTTCCTCCGCGACTTCACCGACGCGACGGCGTTCTCGGCGCGCGGGCTCGGCGCGGACTATGGCTCGACGCCGCGCGGCTTCATCGCGGGCATCGCCGCCAACGTCGCCGCCGCCGGCAACTCCAACGTCCGCACCGGCGACGCGCCGACGGCCGGGCTCGCCGCGAACCTCGCCGTGCTGCTCGGCATGAACCTGCGCGAGTGGAATCACCCGCGCTGGACCGTCTACGTCAACGGCTTCTACCGCAACGCGGCGACCGAGGACCTCGCCGGCAACATCCTCAGCCTCGGGGCGCACGTGCAGTATCGCGTGGTGCCCCCGACCGAGAGCGACGGCCCGGGCACGGCCCTGCGCTGGCTCGGTCTGTCGGTGACGAGCGGCCTCGAGCTGACCCGCTGGGACCTCGGCTCGGCCCGCGAGTCGCTCGGCACCGACTTCGAGGTCCGCGGCGACGGCGGCTCCGCGAACCTCGACTACGACGCGATGGGCCGCTTCGATCTGACGTCGACGGCGACCACGCTCCCGATCGAGGCGACGACGGGGTTTCGCCTCGCGCTGCTGGTCAGCGTCTACGGCGGCGTCGGCGTCGACCTCACCCTCGGCACGAGCACGGTCGCCGCCAACCTCGCCGGCGCGCTCCGCACCGCCGACGGTCGCGACATCGGCACCGTCACGATCGACGCCGACGGCAGCAGCTCCGGCAGCCCGGCGGCGATCCGCCTGCTCGCCGGCATCCAGGCCAACCTCTGGAACGTGAAGGTGTTCGTGCAGGCCAACGCGTCGGCGACGCCGGCCGCCAGCATCGGCCTCGGCGTCAGGTTCGTGCAGTGATCGCGCGCGCGACGCGGATGCCGTCGAGCGCCGCCGACACGATCCCGCCGGCGTAGCCCGCCCCCTCGCCGCAGGGATAGAGATCGCCGAGATCCGGCGACTGCAGCGTCTCGGGGTGACGCGGCATGCGCACCGGCGACGACGTCCGCGACTCGACGCCGACCAGCACGGCGTCCGCGGTGACGAAGCCGCGCATCTGCTGGTCGAACGCGCGCAGGCTCTCGCGCAGCCGGGCGGCGAGCGGGATGCCGGTGGCGTCGAGCACCGCGCCGATGTCGCCGGCGGCGAGGCCGGGTTGATAGCTCGTGGCCGGCACCGTCGACGATGCCTTGCCGCGCACGAAGTCGGTGGCGCGGGTGGCGGGGGCGCGCAGGTCGCCACCACCGGCGATCGCTGCCGCTCGCTCGAGCCGGCGCTGGAGCTCGACGCCGCCGAGCGGCCCCGTGAGCCCGAGCCGCTGGAGATCCTCGAGGCTGATCGCCACCACGAGGCCGGAGTTCGCATACGGCGAATCGCGGCGCGACAAGCTCATGCCGTTGACGACGACGCCGTCGGGCTCGGTAGCGGCCGGGACGATCCAGCCGCCCGGGCACATGCAGAACGAGAACGCACCGCGGCCATCCGCGGGCGTGAACGCGAGCTTGTATGGAGCGGCCGGCAGCTTCACGTGGCCAGCGGCGCGGCCGTACTGCATGCGATCGATGAGTGGCTGCGGGTGCTCGATACGCACGCCCATCGCGAACGGCTTGGCCTCGAGGCGGACGCCGGCGTGCTGGAGGAGATCGTGAACGTCGCGCGCCGAGTGGCCGGTGGCGAGCACGACGGCGCGGCCGAGTAGCTCGCCGCCGCCGAGGCGGACGCCGATCGCCTTGCCATCACGCAC
>JALZOI010000901.1 GCA_030857245.1 Myxococcota bacterium | reverse complement strand
GCTGGTGGGCTTGTGATCGCCTGCGCGGCGCGCGTCGCCGCCCGGAGCGGCTCGTCGCCGCTGGTGGGCTGGTGATCGACTGCGCGGCGCGTCGCCGCTGGTGGGCGAGATCAAGCCTTCCGCTCGCCGGTGCGATCCGGTAAGAGGAGGCGGTGATGCACATCGGCGACCTTCCTGTCGACCCGCCGGTCATCCTGGCACCGATGGCCGCGGTGACGGACCTCCCGTTCCGGACCGTGTGCGAGGAGTTTGGAGTCGGGCTGACGATCACCGAGTTCCTGTCCGCGCACGCGCTGTCGGTCGGCGATCCCAAGACCACCGGCAAGCTGACGGCGTCGCTCGGCGGGCGGCGGTTCGGCGTCCAGATCTTCGGCCGCGAGGAGGAGCGCATGGCCGACGCGGCGCGCCTCGCCGTCTCGATCGGCGCCTCGCTCGTCGACATCAACATGGGGTGCCCCGCGAAGCGGGTGGTGGCCGGCGAGTGCGGCTCCGCGCTGATGCGCGAGCCCCAGATCGCGCAGATGCTGGTCCGTGCCGTCGTCAACGCGGTGCCCGCGAACGTGCCGGTCACCGTCAAGCACCGCGCGGGCTGGAACCAGGACAACCGCAACGCCCCCGAGTTCGCGTGCGCGATGGTCGACGCCGGCGCGCGGATGATCACCGTCCACGGCCGGACCCGGACGCAGGGCTTCTCGGGCAAGAGCGACTCCGAGATCATCAAGCTCGTGCGCGATGCCGTGCCGTCGCACATCCCCGTCGTCGGCAACGGCGACGTGGTCGACGTCGAGGGCTTCCTGCGGATGCGCGAGCAGACCGGCTGCGATGCCGTGATGATCGGGCGCGGCGCGCTCGGTAATCCGTGGCTGTTCGCGCGGCTGCGCGAGGTCTGCGCGGGGCGCCCGGATCCGGGCCCGCCGAAGCTCGAGGAGCGGCTCGCGGTGTATCGCCGCCACGTCGACCTCATCGAGCAGCTGCGCGGCGGACCGCGCACGCTCCACGAGGTCCGCAAGGCGTGCGCGTGGTACGCGCGCGGCCTCTACGGCTGCAATGCGCTGCGCCTGCGCGTCTGGGAGACGCCGGATCTCGCGTCCGCGCGCGCGCTCGTCGAGGACTACTTCATCCAGCTCATCGAGCGGCAGAGCCGGCTCGGCCTCGCGCCCGAGATGGGTGCGGGGCGCGACGAGATCGACATCCATCCTGCGGAGAGCAATCAAGCGGCGGCCGGAGAGGCCGCCTAGATGCTCAGACCCAGTCTCAAGGCCAACGACTTCCTGGTCTCCGACAGCGCCTCGATGCGCGCGGTGATCGCTGCCGTCGACGAGTACGCCGACGGCGAGGCGCCGGTGCTGATCTGTGGCGAGCACGGCACCGGCCGCGAGCTCGTCGCGCGCGTGCTGCACGACCGCGGCCCGCGCGGCAGCGCGCGGTTCATCGCCGTGCGGCCCACGTTCGAGGACGTGCCGAGCTCGAACGGCGAGGATGCCTGCGAGCGCGCGTGCCGGGCGCTGCGCTCGGCCAGCGGCGGCACGCTGCTCGTCAAGGACGTCAGCGATCTGTCGGCGCCGTCGCAGCGCACGCTCAAGCGCGCGATCCGCGATCGCCGCAAGGAGAACGTCGAGACCTTCGACGTCCAGGTCGTGGCGACCGCGGATCTCGATCTCGAGCGCGCCGTCGAGGCGTCGATCGTGTCCCGCGACTTCTACGACCTGTTCCGGGCACGTCGGATCGAGGTGCCGCCGCTCCGTGATCGCACCGACGATCTGCCCGCGCTGTTCGAGCGCTGGATCAAGCACTACGCCGCCGAGATCGGGCGTGCGAAGCCGACGGTGTCGTCGCGCGCGCTCGCCCGGCTCGCCGAGTATCCGTGGCCCGGCAACGTCGCCGAGCTCAAGTCGATCGCGCGCCGCCTCGTCGTCCGGGTGACGCGCGCCCGGATCGAAGCCGGGGACGTCGACGAGGTGCTCCCCGTCGTCGCCGTGCGCGTCCCGCTCGAGGATCTCGCGTTCGAGGAGATGGTGAAGTCGAAGCTCGCCGGCCTGCTCGCGCGCATCGATGGCTACCCCGTGCACGATCTCTACGACAAGGTCCTCGCGCGCGTCGAGCGCCCGCTGTTCGACCTCGTGCTCGCGAACACCGGCGGCAACCAGCTCAAGGCGGCCGAGATCCTCGGGCTCAATCGCAACACGCTGCGCAAGAAGCTCGCGGACCTCGGCATCGGTCAGAAGGTCGGGCAGAAGGCCAAGCCGAAGTCGAAGGCCACGTCGAAGAAGCTCGGCCGCGAAGACCGCGCGCTCGACGGCGACTGACGGCGATCGACGCTGCGTCAGCAGCCGCAGCTGTGATCGTCGTCGCGCTCGTGCGCCACGAAGGCGGCGCCGGGGAGGGTGAAGCGCTTGCCGCCGACCATCAGGATCGTGTCGTCGGCGCGGTCGGCGAGGATCGCGGTGACGCTCGTCTCGCGCATCGCGCGCTGCAACGCACGCTGGCGGCGGAAGGTCGACTGGTCGGTCCCCCACGGGAAGCGGCGGACCTCGGCGCTCGCGACGGCGCCGTCGGGCTCGAGGACCACGCGGAGCTCCGTCGCACCGGCGGGGGTCTCCAGGCGGAACGTCGCGCGGTGGTCGACGAGCGCGGCGCTCTCGAGATCGGTCGAGGCGGCGAGCGTGCGCGCGATCAGCCGGCCGGCCTCCGCGCCGGTGGCGCTGCCCTCGAG
>JALZOI010000273.1 GCA_030857245.1 Myxococcota bacterium | reverse complement strand
GCGCCGGACTGCGCGCCGGCACCGGCCGCGGAGCGCGCGGCGGGTGACGGCGTCGCGCTCACGGCGTGACGCCGATCGCGCCGCTGATGTTCGCGAGGCCCATGCCGAAAGCGAGCGAGCCCAGGTCGTCGACCGCGCCGGTGTCGCGGAACGCCAGGTGGCGCACGGAGACGTTCTCCGCGACGAAGACGTGGCCGCGCAGCGCACCGCGCTCGATCGAGGCGAGCTCGCCGGGCAGCTGCGGATCGGCGCCCGCGTACGGGACCTCGCCGCGGACGCGCCACGCGCCGCCCGCGCCGCCGGTGTCGAGCACGACCAGCGCATCGCCGAACGCACTCGCGACGACCGCGACGTTCCCGAACGGCGAGGCGGCGATCGCGGCCGGATCCTCGACGGCGATCCGGCCCGCCGGTGCGAGGCCGGTCCCGGTGATCGCGACGACCGCGACGCCGTTCGGGACATCCCCGAACTGGCTGGTGTCGCCGACGAGGAAGGTCGCGCCGTCGGGGGTCAGCGCGGCGCCGCCGACGATCTGCAGGTCATCGCCGAACGCATCGACACCGGCGACGACCGCGGGCGAGTCGCCCCAGCCGAGCAGGTGGACGTCGTGGCCGGTGGTCGGCGAGTCGAGGACGTCGTGCGCGGCGAGGACGGCGCGGGTGCCCGCGAACGCGAGGGCGCCCGGCAGCTTCGCCGCGGCGAGCAGGCCGTGGTCGGTGAGCGTGCCGTCGCACGCGATCGTCACGAGGTAGATGCCGCCGCCGTGCTCGCGCCAGTTGCCGTCGAGCACGAGCGCGCGATCGCCGCGCGGATCGACGACGACGCGCGACGCGTGGAAGCTCCCGGCGAAGCCCGCGTGGACCACCGTCGGCGTACCGGCGGCATCGATCCGGAACACGCCGAGCGTGCCGTCCTCGAGCGCGAGCAGCCCGACGTCGCCATCGGGCGTGAACGCGATCGTGCCGGACGTCGCGCGGCCCATCGTGAACGTGCGGCCCGGCCGGGTCAGCGCGCCGGTGGGGGACAGGTCGAGGACCTCGTACTGCCCCGACCGCTCGCCCGCGGCGTCGTACGGATGCGAGACCACGACGTGGCGTGCGCGATCCGCGGGTGCGGGGCTGCGTGCACAGCCCGCGGGACCGTCGGGCAGCGCGCGGCTGTCGGGCGGCGGCTGACCATCCGAGCTCGCGGTGCCGCCGCCGCAGCCCGCGCCCAGCCCCGTGACCACCATGACCAGGATCGCGCGCGCGTGCATGACGGCTCGCATCCTGCCTGGCCGGCTCGGCGCTGTCATCTGCGCAGGCGGCCCCGGGCACCGGGGCTGGGCGCACCGGGCCCGCGGCGCGCCCCGTGAGCCGATCCCGCGAGCGGACATTCGTGTAAGGTCCGAGCGTGCTCGCCGATCGCTTCGAACGCCTCACCGCCATCCGTGGAGACTCGGTGAAGGGGCTGCCGGTCTCCGCATGGCTGGCGAACCTCGACGACCAGGACCGCGACCTCCTGCTCGTCGCCGCGATCGCCGCCACGCGCGAGCTGATCCTCCCCGAGTGGACCAGCAAGCGCCCCGACGACCGGCGCCCGCACGACGCGCTCGACGCCGCCGAAGCGTGGCTCGCCGACAAGAGCGCGGACTCGCTGCTGCAGACCAAGACGACGGCGAAGGCGTGCACGGCCGCGCGCGGCGAGACCTTCAGCACCGATCACCGGATCCCCGAGGCCGCGCGCGCCTGCGCGTGGGCCGCCGGCGCCAAGGACAACGAGAACATCTGGGACTGCTTCGTGGCGATCGAGCAGGAGCTGCTCGCGCGGATCACGCTCGTCGCCGAGTACCACCGCCAGCCCGAGCAGCGCCGCGCGCTCCTCGGCGTGATCCGGCGCGTGCTCGATCCCGCGCCGATCGAGGTCGCCGCGCCGGTCGCGACCGGGCCCGTCCCGTACGCCGCGAGCGGCAACTTCAGCGTCGGCCAGCAGCTCACGCACCCGAAGTTTGGCGACCTCAAGGTCACCGCCGCCGGCGACAAGTGGATCGACGTCGAGCTGGCGGACGGGACGACGAAGCGGCTCGCGCAGAAGCCGCGCTGACGCTTCGCGGCCGGGCCGGGCACGTCACCGGCGTGGGGAACCTTCCCTCGATCGGGAGACTTACCCCCGCGTACCTCGCCGCCCCTGCGCCGCGGATCCGAACATGATCAACTAGATCCGTGGCCTCGAGGGCTGGCAGGGAGCTTGCTCCTGGTGGGGATCCCCATGCGCACGCTCCTGCTCGCCGCTGCCACCGCTGCTGCCGTCCTGGCTGGCTGTACCGATGGGACGCTGTCCGATGACACCGCCTACCGGCGACTGGTCGACGGCTTCGACAGCTATGACCGGTGCCTCGCCGACGAGGCGATCGTCAGCTGCTACCAGACCCTGACGCTGTGCGCGAACGGCCGCGTCCTCATCGATCTCGACAACCGACCGCAGGACGGGCGGTACGAGCTCGAGGACAACATCGCGACCGCGATCGTCGGTGGTGGCCAGATCGTGTTCGACCTCGACCGCAAGACGTCGACCCAGCTGCCGGGTCGCCATCCGTGGGAGGACGTCACGCCGTCGTTCTACGGCTGCGACACGCCGTAGCGACGCGCGCGAGCGTCGGCCACAGCCACCGTCACCCCGGCTTGCTAGGCTGCGCGGATGTTCGGTGCTCTGTCTGCCGAGCTCGAGCGGCTGCTCGTGCTCGAGGTGTCGGCTCACTACGGGTGGACCAACGGTGATCGGTTCGGGTCGCGGCTTCGCTCGCCGGTGATCGCGCTCGCCGACTCGGCCTCGCGGCTCGGCTGCTGGATCTCGGCGACCCGCACGCTCGAGCTGTCGCGGACGCTCGTCGTCGAGCGGCCGTGGCACGAGGTCACGGCCGTGCTCGAGCACGAGATGGCGCACCAGTTCGTGGACGAGGTGCTCGGCGTGCGCGACGAGACAGCGCATGGCGAGACGTTCCGCCGCGTCTGTGCCGAGCGCGGGATCGACGCGACGGCCGCGGGGCTCCCGCGCGGCGCGACCGCCGCGGCGAATCACGAGATCCCACCCGCGCCTTCAGGGATTGATCGCACGATCGAGCGGATCCGCAAGCTGCTCGCGCTCGCGGGCAGCGCCAACCAGCACGAGGCCGAGATCGCGATGCGGCGCGCGCACGAGCTGATGCTGCGCCACAACATCGAGGCGACGGCAGCGCGCGTCGAGCAGGCGTACGAGCTCCGCCACCTCGGCGATCCGCTCAAGCGCACGAACCGCGTCGAGTCCGAGATCATGCACCTGCTCTCGCAGGCGTTCTTCGTGAAGGTGATCCGCGTGCCGGTCTACGTCCCGCTCGCCGGCAAGCGCGGCTCGGTCTACGAGATCCTCGGCACGCACGCGAACGTCGAGATGGCCGCTCACGTCTACGAGTTCATGATCGCGACCGCCGAGCGGCTGTGGGCGGCGAACCGCACGGACGCGCGGGTCCGCAGCGGGCGGGATCGCCTGTCGTACCAGGCCGGCGTCGTGCGCGGCTTCCGGGAGAAGCTCGGCAGCGAGCGCACCGAGCTGCGCGGCACCGGCCTGATCTGGCTCGGCGACAAGAGCCTCGAGGGCTACTACCGCAAGCGGCATCCCCGGATCGTCACGCGCACGAGCCGGGTCCGGGTCGACGGCGCGCACGCGGCGGGCTGCGAGGCGGGCCGCACGGTCGTGCTGCACAAGCCGGTGACGAGCACCGGCCGCAGCGGCGGCGGCCCTCGCCTGCTGCGCGGCTGATCAGGCTGCGCGATCCGGCGCAGAGACCGGGCTCAGCGCTCGATGTGCAGATCGATCGTCACGGTGCCATTCGGGAGCCGCGTCCACCGCACCGCGGTCAGCACGAGCTCCTCGAGATCGTGTCCCCAGATCCCGTAGACCCCGTCGGTCCGGTTGCGCTGCTGCAGCTCGCCCCGCTCGGCGGGCGGGACCGGCTTGGTCTGCGCGGTGCCCTCCTCGGCCTCGTAGACGTTCTCGTACTCCTCGCAGATCGCGGTGACGAGCTCGCGCCGCGTGAAACCTTGCGCGAGCGGCGCGGTGATCGCGACCTTCGCGGGGTGCGTGAGCGGAAAGTCGATGACGAGCACGGCGTGCTCGAACGGGATCACGATCTCGTCGGGCTTCTCGAGCAGCCCGATCGCCTGCTGGCGATCCGCGACCCGCAACCCACCCGGAAAGGCGATCCGCGTCGGCATCATCGCGACGGGCGCGGGCGAGACCCGGATCCGCGAGATCCACCACCAGGCCACCGCGACGGCGATCGCCATGAGCGCGAGGAACGACACCGCGAGACCCTACTTCAGTTCGCGTTGGAGATCATCTCGCGCACGGCTTCGACGGCCCAGGCGCGATCGATGCGCAGCTCGCCGTGCGCGGGCCGGGCGTTCGTGCGCGCCACCAGCTTGTCGTAGGCGTGGAGCGGGCTCGCCATCAGCTCGGGGCGCCCGCCGTCCTCGTCGAACAGCACCCAGTGGATGACTCCCGCCGGCCGGTCGATGCTCTCGAACAAGAGCACGCGGTCGAGCTCGTTGCCGAGCGAGGCCAGCAGCAGCACCTTCGTCATCTCGATCGCCCAGTCCTCGAGCTCGGCCTCGAGCAGCTTGGCTTTTTCGACCAGCGCGTTGAGCGACGGCACGATGCGCTGCGGCCCGGTCGCGCCGGCGACGCGGAACACCTCCGCGGCGCGCGCGATCGCGTCGTCGCCGCCGGGACAGACCTGGCACAGGAAGTCGGCGGCGGGATCGTGGAACACGACGGTGGCGGCGAGCTGGGTGCGCTTGCCGCACTTGCAGGTCAGGACGTTGAGCTCGCCGGCGAGCAGCCGCTCGACGAGCTTCGGGTTCTGCTGCGTGTTGATGCTCTGCACGAGCTCGGCGTCCTGCACGGAGCCGCAGCCGGGGCATTGGACCTGGGCTGTTCCGACGATGGGCACAGCCTTCGCGTAGCACGCCTGGCCCGCGCCCGCCGCGACCTGACGACTGTTCGTCCACCGTCGGAGGAGGGACGGGGCCACCCTCGACACGAGCTCCCCCGCCGACGCGCCCCCGGGTTGCCACGGTTGACACCGGCCCCCTGGACCGAAACGATGCGCGGCATGGGACGCGTCGACGGCAAGATCGCGATCGTGACCGGGGCGGCGTCGGGGATCGGGCGGGGGTGCGCGCGACGGCTCGCCGCCGAGGGGGCGCGCATCGTGATCGCGGACAAGGACGAGCGCGGCGGCGTGGCGCTCGCGGAGGAGCTCGGCGAGCCGCACGTGTTCCGCCAGCTCGACGTCACCGACGAGGCGGCGTGGCGGCGGATCGTCGAGGAGACCGTGCGCGTGTTCGGCCGGCTCGACGTGCTCGTCAACTCGGCCGGGGTCGCGGTGTGGGGCGACATCGAGCACACGACGCTCGAGGACTGGCGGTTCTGCAACGCGGTGAACAGCGAGGGCACGTTCCTCGGCTGCAAGGCCGCGATCGCGGCGATGAAGACGACCGGCGGCGGCTCGATCATCAACCTGTCGTCGGTCGCCGGCCTGATCGGGGTCGCCGATGGACCCGCGTACGCGGCGAGCAAGGGCGCGGTGCGCATGCTGACCAAGTCGATCGCGCTGCACGCCGCGCAGCGCGGCTACAACATCCGCTGCAACTCGGTGCACCCGTCGTTCATCGAGACGCCGATGGTGGAGGCCGTGGTCGCGGCGGCCAAGGATCCGGCGAGGATGCGCAAGTTCGTCGAGCGCACGTCGCCGATGGGGCGGATCGGCGACGTCGATGACATCGCGCACCTCATCGTCTACCTCGCGAGCGACGAGTCGAAGTTCATGACGGGAGCGGAGCTCCCCGTCGACGGTGGCCTGACCGCGGGCTGATTGCTGCGCCGGCAGCGCCGCCGCGCGTGGGCCGCCCCGCGCGGCCATGTTATGAGCGAGGCGTGCCTCCTCTCACGCGCGCCGAAGCCACCTCGTACCAGGAAACCTCGCTGCACGCCGACGTGATGGCGTTCCTCGCCGCGCTCGCCGCGCGCAACGATCCGCGGTTCCACCTGACGTCGTTCGGCGTCAGCCCCGAGGGCCGCGAGCTCCCGCTGGTCGTGGTGTCGGCGCACGGCGTGAAGACGCCCGAGGAGTCGCGCCGCCGCAACCTGCCCGTCGTGCTCGTGATCAACGGCATCCACGCCGGTGAGGTCGAGGGCAAGGAGGCCAGCATGATGCTGCTCCGCGACATCCTCGACGGCACCCACGCGGAGCTGATCGCGAAGCTGACCCTCGTCGTCGTCCCGCTGTTCAACCCCGACGGCAACGACGCCGTCGACCCGACCAACCGCGAGCTCAACCTGCCCCGCCTCGAGGGTCAGATCGGCCCCGCGAAGGTCGGCACGCGCGTCAACAAGTCAGGGATCAACCTCAACCGCGACTACCTCCGCCAGGCCGCGCCCGAGATGCGACTGCTCGCCTCGAAGGTCGTGCAGGTCTGGGAGCCCGAGTTGACGATCGACTGCCACGCGACCAACGGCTCGGTCCATCGCTTCGCGATGACGTACGACGTCCCGCACACGGTGCCGAGCGGCCGCCCCGAGCCGATCGCGTTCATGCGCACCCAGGTGATGCCCGCGGTCACCGCCGCGCTCGCGAAGAACCACCAGCTGCTCGCCGGCTGGTACGGCAACTTCGTCGAGGACGAGCGAGCGCTCGACGGCCGCCGCGACGCCGACCCCACGGCGCCGGTCAGCGAGGGCTGGATGACGTATCCACACCACCCGCGGTTCGGCAGCAACTACCGGGGCCTCACGAACCGGCTGGATCTGCTGCTCGAGTGCTATTCTTACCTCGAGTTCCCCGAGCGCGTGCGCACCACCTACGCGACGATCCTCGAGGCGCTGACCTACGTCGCCTCGCACCCCGACGACGTGCTGCAGGTCGTCGCCTCGAGCAAGCGCCCGCGCGACAAGATCGCGGTGCGCTCGCGGCTCGACGCGTTCGAGGAGCCGATCGAGATCGCGACCCGCACGCCGCGCACGCTCGACGGCGCGCCGAGCACGGTCGCGATCCGCTACTTCGCCAACTTCGTCGGCACCACGGTGATCGATCGCCCGGCCGCGTACATCGTCCCGCCCGACGTCGCCGCGCACCTCCAGCGGCACGGCCTCACGGTCGCGCCGGCGAGCGGCAAGCGCGACGTCGAGATCGCGAAGGTCACGGGGTTCAGCACCGAGGGCGGGCGCAAGATCCTCGAGGCCAACGAGGTCGGGGATCTCGAGGTCGAGTGGCGGCGCGAGGCGCGCTCGGTCGACGGCATGAGCATCGTGCAGACCGATCAGCCGCTCGGCGCGATCGCGGTGTACCTGTGCGAGCCCGAGAGCGACGACGGGGCGATCGAGAACAACCTCGTGACCACACCCGCGCGCGGCGCCGACTTCCCGATCTGGCGCGCATGAGGCCTCGTGATCCATTGCTGTCGGCGCGCCGCGCCGATGGCGCGCACCGTGGGCCGACGGAGCCCGTGACGGGCGCCTGAGCCCGACGGAGCAGCACGATGGCGTGGATCAAGGTCCCGGCGGAGCATCACCCGCTGTTTCGCGCGGCGCTGCCGGCAGACCGGCGGGTCACCACGGTGAACATGTTCGGCAGCACCGTCGCCCTCGTGAACGGCCGCATGTTCGGCGGGCTGTTCGCGCGCTCGATGTTCGCGAAGCTGTCACCCGCGGATCAGGAGGCCGCGTTTCGGCTCGACGGCTCCGCGCCGTTCGATCCGATGGGCCGCGGCCGGATGATGAACGAGCTCGTCATGCTGTCCGAGGAGGTGATGGAGGACACCTCGGTGATGCGCGACTGGCTGCAACGCGCGCTCGCGTACACGCTGACCCTGCCGCCGAAGCCGCCGAGACCGAAACCGAACCCGCACCCGAAACCGAAACCGCACCCGAAACCGCACCCGAAACCGCACCCGAAACCGCACCCGAAACCGAAACCGAAACCGCACCCGAAACCGAAGCCGACGCCGAAGCCGCGTCGCCGGTAGCCGCACGCGAAGCGCCGACTGCCCCCGCGATGCTCGTCGAGGTGAGCGGGTTACTTGAGGTCTCACGGCGCACCAGCGCGTGAGCGCCACGGCCGCACGTGACGTGAGAGGCCTGGAGCGCCGCCGCTACCGGGCACCTCGCTTGCAGCCTGCCCGTCATCATGGGAACCATCACGACCAGGTCCGAAGCGACGTCGAGCACCGACGAGGCGCGCCAGAAGCTTCACGACATCATCGACGGCACGCGCACCGTCATGCTGCTGTCGCACGGCGAGGACGGCAAGATCGTCGGGCGGCCGATGGCGCTGCAGCGCATCGACGAGCACCAGGTCATCTACTTCGCCGCCGGGATCGAGCAGAAGAAGGTCGAGGAGCTCCGTCGCGATCCGCGCGTCAGCATCGCGGTGCAGAACCGCGAAGGCTTCGCGATGGTCGATGGCGAGGCGACGATCTCGCAGGACCGCGCGCTGATCGAGGACCTCTGGGAGGACGACTGGAACGTCTGGTACGAGGGCGGCAAGTCCGATCCGTCGATCGCGATCATCGTCGTGCGGCCGCTCGAAGGCACGTTCTGGAGCCAGGCGCTCGGCGACGGCCTCTCGTACCTCTGGCGCTACGCGAAGGCGCGCGTCACCGGGCACGCGATGGACATCAAGGCCGACGATCAGCAGACCGTCGACCTCCGCACGCGACCGTGAGCGGCCGCGCACCCGTCTCCCAGCAACAAGCTCCGGGACGCGGCGCCAGAACCAGGGACTGAACCCTGCTGCGCTGCTAGAGTTTCGCCATGACAGGTCGGGTGCTGGGGTCCCTGCTCGCGGTGTTCGTCGTCCTCGGCGCCGCGTGCGAGCAGCCGGATGGCACCTCCGGCGCAACAGCCGACGCCGCCGCCGCGCCGGCCGGCAGTGCGGCGA
>JALZOI010000900.1 GCA_030857245.1 Myxococcota bacterium | reverse complement strand
TCCGACCCCAGCATCGAGCTGCCGCGCGATCCGTGGGACACCGGCGCGGATCACGACGCGGCTGCCGCTGACGAGCACGCCGGCGCCACGATGTCGGGCGATCCGCTGCGGCGCGCGGTCGACATCGCCGCCCGGATCGACGCGGCGCTCGATCATGACGAGTGGAACATCGAGACGCCGGTGATCGCGCCGAGCAAGGCCGAGCTGCGCGCGCTCCTCGGCGTGCCCGATCCGACGCGCAAGCAATCGTACGACGAGCTCGAGCGCCTGCATCGCGCCACGCAGGAGGAGTCCTCCGATCCGGAGGTGCTGCTGCCGCCCCGCCGCGGCGGCGTGACCGCCGAGGTCGACCCCGACGACATCGAGTCGGCGATCGAGCTCGCTCCGCCGGCGCGCCGCAGCACGATCGCGGTGGCGAAGCAGCCCCCCGCCAAGCCCGCCAAGTAGGCGCGATGAGGAGCGCGATGCCGAGCGTGCCCGCGTCCCTGCGCGCCCAGGTCACGTGCCTGGTCAGCTGCCTGGTCACCTGCCTGGTCCTGGCCGGCTGCGGCGGTCGCACCCCGGCGGCCCGCTCGCCCGCACCGACGGTGCGCTCCGAGATCGAGCAGGCGGAGGTCGCGGAACGGGCCCGCCGCCACGACGTCGCGCGCGTGCACTACGAGCGCGCCATCGTCAGCGCCCGCGATCCCGCCAGCATCGCGTTCGCGCGGCGTGCCTACGCCGAGACGCTCGCGAGCTGGGGCGAGGTCGCTGCCGCGATCATGCACCTCGACGTCGCGGTCGCCGCCGTCCCGCGCGATCCGGGCGCGTGGCACGACCTCGGCATCCTGCGTCACAAGCAAGGCGATCTCGGAGGTGCGATCACCGCGCTCGAGCATGCGCGCACGCTGGCGCCGGCGGACTACCGCCCGCGCGTTGCCCTCGCGGCGCTGCGGTGGAAGCAGGGCGACCGTGCGGGAGCCGCGGCGGAGTACCACGGGCTGCTCGAGCTCGAGCTGCCGGACCGCCTGCGCGCGAAGGTGCGGTGGGCGCTGGACGAGCTGGCGAAGCCGTGACCCCGGCGCCATACTCGGGACGATGAGCCCGCGCAGAGCCTCTCGCTGGGGGCAACCGATCGCCCTCGGACTCGCGCTGATCACCGGCGTCGCGGGCGCTCCCGTCGCGCAGGCGTGGACGTTCGACTGGGCGGGTCACGTCGAGGTCGATGCGGAAGGCCTGCAGTCCGACGACGCCGAGAAGCGCTACGAGGCGGTGAGCGAGCTCGGCAAGTACGACATCGCGCTGACCGAGCGGCACCTCACCCGCGCGCTCGGCGATCCGGTGGAGAAGGTCCGGATCGCGGCCGCCAAGGCGCTCGGCGCCGGCGGCTCGCTCGCCGCGGTGCCGGTGATGGTCGACTGGCTCTCCGATCAGGAGCCCAAGACGCGAGCGGTCGCGGCGACCGCGCTCGGCGAGATCGGCGGCACGCAGGCGACGACGGCGCTGACTCGCTCGCTCGGTGACACCGACGCGACCGTCCGCCAGGCCGCCGTGAAGGGACTCGGCGCGATCGGCCGACGCGGCAACCCGAGCGTGGTGATCGCGCTGATCCCGCGGCTCGAGGACGACAAGAGCGAGGTTCGGCTCGCCACGATCGCGCAGCTCGAGGAGCTCGGCGATCGCCGCGCCGTGATCCCGCTCGTCGCGCGGTTCTCCGACACCACGCCGACGGTGCGCACCGCCGCGGTCCGCGCGGTCGGCAAGCTCGGCGATCGCTCGGCCGTCCCCGCGCTGATCCGGCTGATGAACGATCCGACCGACGAGGTCAGCACCGCCGCGGTGGCGTCGCTCGGCAACCTCGGCGCGGTGGATGCGATCGATGCCCTCACGGAGCAGCTCAGCGCGGGCAGCCAGGCGTTCCGCCAGAAGGCCGCGTACGCGCTCGGCCAGATCGCCGGGACCTCCGGCGCCGGCAAGGCGGGCGAGGACGCGATGAAGACGCTCGTCATCAACCTGGCGTCGAACGATCAGCGCCAGAGCGCGAAGGAAGCGCTGCGCGTCGCGGGCAAGGCCGCGGTGCCGGCGCTCGTGCTCCACCTCCAGGGCCGCATCCAGGGCGATCCCGCGACCGCCGTCGAGCTCCTCGGCGAGGCCGCCGATCCGCGCGCGACCGCCACGCTCGCCGCCGAGCTCGAGCGGGGCCGCGTCGCGATGCCGAAGGTGCTGCGCGCGCTCGGTGCCACCGGCGATCCGCAGGCCCTCGTCCCCGTGTTGCGCGCGCTCGCGAGCAAGGACGCGACCATCCGGCTCACGGCGATGGAGTCGCTGCGGCCGCTGATCGCCGCCGACGCCCGCGCCGGCGACGTCCTGATCGAGCACCTGGCCGACGAGGATCTCGAGATCCGCGTGCTCGCTGCCGAGTACCTCGGCGTGGTCCGCGCCGGCACCGCCGCCACCAAGCTGACGGCGCTCGCCGGGCCCGGCAACCCCACGCGCCTGCGCCGCGCCGCGATCGATGCCCTCGGCGAGATCGGCCGCCCGGCGGCGACGCCGACGCTGATCGCCGTGCTGCGCGAGGGCCCGCCCGAGCTCCACAAGTCCGCGGCGACGGCGCTGTCGTACATCGCCGATCCCGCAGCGGTGCCGCTGCTGATCGCGCAGGTGCAGGCCGACCGCGGGCCGTCACGCCACGAGGTCGTCCGCGCGCTCGGCGCGACGCTGCGCGCGAAGCCTGATCCCGCGG
>JALZOI010000272.1 GCA_030857245.1 Myxococcota bacterium | reverse complement strand
GCTCGGCAGCGTCGCGGATCTCGAGGGCGCTGAGCAGCTCGCGCTGTCACCCGACGGCGCGCGACTCGCCGGCTGGGTCGGCGCCCACGTCAACCACGACGCCCCGCGTGGGGCCAAGCTCGCCGGGCGGCCGCCCCGATTCGTCGCGGTGTGGGACACGACGAGCGGCGCCCGACTGTGGCGCGCCGAGGCACCAGTGCTCGACGACTGGCGGTTCTCTGACGACGGCGTGCACGTCGTCGCGGCGTCGGTGCGCCACGATCAGCTGCGGTACCGCGCCGCGACCGGGTCGCTGATCCGCATGCCGGCCGATGTGCAGTACCGGGCGCGGTGGTCCCACAGCGGGCATCGCCTGGTGATGATCGACGGCCGCGCGGCATCGTTGTGGGCCGGCACGCCGCCGCACCCGCTGATCGCGGTGCCGTGACAGCGCCGGTTCGCGCGACCGGCGCGGGGACCCGCGCCCGGGCTCAGGACGCGAGCAGCAGCTCGGCCGATGCGACGCTGGCGAACCAGCGGTGCTGCGCGTCGAAGGCTTCGCACGCCGCCTCGACGATCTGGCCCGGCGTGAACGCGAGGCGCGCTGTCTCCTCGAGGGCGGTGCCGAGCTCGCGGTACAGCACGCCCGCCCCGGGCTCGTCGTAGCTGGTGAGGTACGAGCTCGCACGATCGAGCTCGACCGGGAGCACGCCCGCGAGGTGCCGACGCAGCAGGCCGTGGAGCAGGGTGTTGCGCTCGATCGCATAGAGCCAGCCCATCGCGTGCGCCGGCGACGTGAACGCCGGCACGTCGTCGGGCTGCGGGACCGCGGCGAGCTCGGGCTCGGTCCTGCCGAGGGCCCGCAGGTCCTCGCGGAGCCGCGCCATCTTGAGGCGGGGCCGCAGGACCCGCGGGTCGACGTCCGGCGCGAGCAGGAACGCCTCCTCGCAGCGGAGCTCGAAGCCGTACACGGCTTCGAGGAAGTCGCGGTACGTGTCGGGCGTGGCGTGCTCGAGGAGCTGCAGCCGATCCGCATCGGCCGGCCCGTGCCATGCCCGGGTCTCGAGCGCGAGCCGGATCAAGATCCACGACGGCGGCATCGGAAACTGGAACCGCGGCACGATGGTCCCGTCGGGCTGCTCGGGGAGGTTCGGAGCGTAGACGCGCACGTGAGCGAACTCTGCAAGAGCCGGTCGCAGGAGGAGCCCCGAAACTGCGCCGGCTTGCCACCTCCGGCGTGCGTCGCCGTCCCACGAGCGCGCGGGCGCAGAGCCTCGTGCTCCAGCGGCTCGCGAACGAGCGCGCCGGCCTCGCGCCCCCGCCGGCGGAGCTCTCGAAGACCAGCCCCGCCGAGCGGCTGATGCGCGCGTACGTCCAGCTCGGCGATCAGACGGAGGCCGCGCTCGCGAAGCGGCTCGGCCCCGAGCGCGCCGCGGCGATCCGCGGCGACGGCTGGGGCTCGCGCAGTGACTGGTCGGGCTGCCCCGACGCGAGCCGGTGATTCGACCGTCGCCGAGCTCGCGGAACCGGGCGCCCGGCGTGTCCCCGTACGCGGCGAGATGGCTGCCGGCGCACTGCATCACCTCGCGGAACTGGCTCGCCAGGCGTCGCCGGAGCTGCCCATGGAGCAGCGTGTTGCGCTCGAGCACGTACCGCCAGCCGAGCGCCTGCCCCGGCGAGCGCTGCGTCGGGATCGCGGTAGCACGTGCCTTCGGCGATCCCGAGTGCGCGCAGATCGGCTGCCAGGAGCTCGGCCTTCAGGCCTCGGTCGATGCCGGGCGTGCGGGCGAGTGCATCACGTCAGGACGCTCGACACGGGGTGGCGAGGTGGATGACCGAAGGCGCGTGCTCGGCGATCCAGCCGGTGAGCGAGCGGAACGCCTCGTTCGCGGCCGCGACCACGCGATCACCGATGTCGGGTGACCAGGCGACCTGGTCGAGCAGCTCGCCGAGCTCCCGCCAGCGCTCGCCGGCGACGCCGCGGTAGGCCGCGAGGAACGAGCCGCCGAGCTCGAGGACGATCGACAGCTCATCCGCGAGCTGGTGCCGCAGCGTCTCGTGCTGCAGCGTCATCCGCTCCGAGACGTACAGCCAGCCGAGAGCCTCGGGCACGCTGCGAAATGCCGGGATGGTCTGCCGGCGCGCGAGCACGCGGAACTCCTTCGCGGTCAGGCCGAGGGCGAGCACGTCGCTGGCGATCCGGCCGGCCTTGAGTCGGCCCTGCATGAACGCGAGGTCCATGCCGGGAGTCAGCATCACGGCGGCCTCGAGCGGCGCCTGGAACCCGTACAGCGTGCAGAGGTACTGCCGATATGCCGGGACCGTCGGAAGCTCGAGTGGGCCGTGCAGCGCCTCGTCCACCCAGGCGTGGTGGGCCGTCGTCTCGAGAGTCAACCGGGTCAGGAGCGACGACAGTCGGTGCATCTGGGCAGGAGCTCACTGCAAGAGTCGTGTTCACCCGCAGAGAGCGTCGGAGTCGGCCCCGCGCGGTGGGGTAGCCAACGGAGTCAAGCAGCTGCACGATCGCCGCACGGGCGGATCACCTGCGACGGTGTACGCAAGCCGCATCACCGTACAAAGCTTGCGCGTGCGGCGCCGCTCGTCGTGACGACGGGGCGCGGGAGCAGCGTTAGCTCGTCGTGACGGGCGAGTGTTCCGGCGCCCGACGATAGACCACCTGCACGTACGTGACGTATCGCTCGAGGTCGACGATGGCCTTGCGGAGACCCTCGCGGTCATCGTCGCGTGCTGCGTGATCGAGGATCGATCCGAGCTCGCGGATCTGGTCGAACCCATGGTCCCGCGCCGTCGCGCGGAGCTTGCGCGCGAGCACGCGGACCTGGTCGAAGTTGCGAGCGCGGCGCGCGATGTTGATCGAGTGCACGTCGGCGCGGGCGTCGGCGAGGAACTGCGGGATCCGCTCGGCGAGCCACGGGTCGATGACGACGATCGGAAACCGCGTCCACCACGGGTTGAACTGGGGGCGGGCGGCGGCGTCCGCGGGCGCGTCCCCGGAGACCCGGTTGCGCCCCTGGGACTTCGCCTGGAGGAGCGCGTCGTCGGCGATCCCGACGAGGGTCTGCGGCGAGCTCTCGGCCGACGCCTGGATCGTCGCGAAGCCGGCACTGATCGTCACGATGCCCATCGGCGAACCGGCGTGCGGGATCGCGAGCGCCTCGACGGTCTTGCACACCCGCTCGGCGACGATCAGCGCGCCCGCAGCATCGGTGTTGGCGAGCACGACGACGAACTCCTCACCGCCGTAGCGGCCGAGGAAGTCGGACGGACGGCGCAGACAACCCGCGACCGCCTCGGCGACCCGCTTCAGGCAGCTATCACCACCGGGGTGCCCGTACGTCTCGTTGTAGGCGTGGAAATGATCGAGATCGAGGATGACGAGCGAGAGCGGCGTCTCGTCACGCGCCGCGCGGCGCCACTCGGCATCGAGCAGCGTCAGCACGTGGCGGCGGTTGGCGATGCCGGTCAGCGAGTCCGCGCACACGAGGCACTCGAGATCGCGGTTCTCGACCTCGAGCTTGCGCACCTTGTCGGCGAGCTGCCGTTCCCGGAGGTCACGTCGCTTGCGCTCGGCCCGGAGCCGCAGCGCCGACTGGGCGCGCGCGGTCAGCTCGACCTGCCGGACCGGGCGCAGCAGGTAGTCGAGCACGCGCGTGCTGTAGGGGGTCGCGAGCATCGCGTCGCTCGCGACCAGGAGGATCGGGACGTCGCGCAGCTTGCGGACGAGCCGGATGAACATCGCATCGCTCCGCGGGTCGACCGCGAGATCGATGATCACCAGGTCGGGGGTGATGCGCTCGCGCGCCAGCAACGTGTTCGCGGTCGCGCACGAGCTCGTCACCCACGTCGCGGCACATCCCGCGTCCGCGAGCGCCGCACGCACCACGTCGGGCGCGGCGGCCTCGTCGAGGATGAGAAGGGCTTTGAGGGGCACGGGCGTGTCGGCTCATTGCAAGACTCGTGGCCCGTGCGCAGATCGCAGGGCCGCGAGACCTCGTTATGTAAGATCGGGACCCGCGACGCTCGCCAGATCGCGTCCACGCGCCCCACGGGGCGGTTCGTGGGCTGCGGAGGTGTGTGGCCGGCGGACGTTTGCGGTGGGTGTGCGCCACGGTTCGGCAGACCCGAGCACACGAACGAACGAGCGCCCGCGCGCAGCGTGCCGGGTTCCGCATCAAGATCTGCGCGCTGAGCGCACGCATCCGCGCCTCCCACCGCGCGCGGGGGCTCGCCCTACCCGCGACCGGACCGTGACGGCGCACGCTCGCGGGGCGCCGGGGCTGGGGCCGCGACGGTCACGGCGTCCCAGCACGCGGCCTCGGCGGCCAGCAGCGCCGCGTCGTCGAGCGTGATCCGGCCCTCGCGGTGCGCGCGGAACATGCCGTTGAAGGCGCCGAAGATGAGCTCCATCAGCAGGGCCGGCTCGAGCGGCTTGAGCACGCCTTGCTGCTGCGCGGCCTTCACGAACGCGACCCCGAACGCCTTGAGCCCGCCGTCGAGCGCGATGCTCTCCTTGTCGAGGTACGAGTGGTGCGGGTGGAGCTCGAGGAACGCGAACGCCTCGGGATGCTCGCGAGAGAACTTGGCCATGTGCTGCCAGATCGCGCGGAACTGCTCGCGCGGCGGCGCGGTCGCCGGGAAGGCGGTGTAGATCGACTTCGCGACCGCTTCCTTCCAGCGCCGGAACAGCGCGTTGACGAGCGCTTCCTTGCTCGCGAAGTAGTGGTAGATGGTCCCGGCCGCGACCTTCGCGCGCTCGGCGACCAGCGGCACGGCGGTGCCATAGAAGCCGCGCTCGACGAACAGGTGGAGGGCGGCGTCGAGGATCGCCTCGTACTTGTCGCCGGGGATCCGGGCGGAGCGGCGAACGGCGGCGGACATGTCGACTGAATGTTCGTTCATGCGGCGCTCGCTGTCCACCGCTGCGCGGGTCACCGCTCGCAGCGGACGACGGGGACCGACCCGGTCGCGCCCCCGTGCAGCGAAAACGAGACGTGGTCGTCCGTGACCCGGGTGACGTCTCCCGGCGCGAACTTGAAGCCGCACTCGAGATACGCGAGCGAGCTCATCGCGAACACCTCACCATCGCGACAGCTCAGCCGCACGGTCTCGCCGTACTCGAAGACCACCGGGCCGCTCGCCGTGGTCACCGTCCAGCGCGCATCGTCGCGGCCACTGGGCACGACGACCGCGGCGCAGAGCGCGTCGTCCGTGGTGAGCGTGAAGTCCCAGTCCGGATCGCTCGTGGTGCTCGGAGGCGTGGCGAACGCGACGTGGCTGCCGTCAGCGTACGTGCAGCTCGTGCGGTCGCTGCTGAGCGTACCGACCTCGCCCTCGCCCGGCGCACACGCCGCGACCTCGGCGAGCGCGACCTGCCAGCAGCGGGTGGGCGCCGCCAGCATCGCGCAGGTCAGCTGGCCTGCACCGGCCGGTGGGTCGCCGGCCCCGGCGGGCTCGTCGGTCGCGCAGCCACCCAGCGCGCTACCGCCCACCGCCATCACCAACAGGCACCGACCTCGTGAATGAATGTTCATTCGGTACCGATACCGAACATCGCCCGAGCCGTCAACGGTTTCTTTTGGACCAGCGCGCAGCGGTCCAGTGCGCGCGCCTCGCGCAGCTACGCAAATCGGGGGCCCGGGGCGCCGCTCAGTTCGCCGCGACGCCGAGGTAGCGCGTGACGAGCGCGACCGCCTCGTCGATCAGCCGCGGATCGCGCAGCCGCTCGGGCGCGAACAGCGCCGCGCGGTGCGTGATCGCCTCGATCGACGCGACGATCACGAAGGCCGCGGTGTCGGGGTCGGCGATCGCGAGCTCGTCCTTGCGAGTCGCGAGGACGCCCGCGACCATGCGCCGGCAGATCCCGTCGGCCTCGCGCAGCCGGGCCATCCGCCCGACGCGCGGGACCTGCTCGGTCAGCACGCGATGCAGCTCGGGCTCGATCGAGTGGGCGCGGATCGTCAGCTCGATGACCGCGCGGATCGCCTGGGGCATCGGCAGCTGCGCGACCCGGGTGAGCTCCGACAAGATCGCGGCGTTCATCTCGTCGATGTGCTGCTCGATCAAGGCCGCGACCAGCGCTTCCTTGTTCGGGTAGTACTGGTACAGCGAGCCGATCGAGACGCCCGCCGCCTCGGCGACCGCGTTGGTGGTCAGGCCATCGAAGCCCTGCTTGACCAGAACCCGAGCAGTCGCAGCCAGCAGCGTGTCCACGGTCGCCTTGCTGCGGTCCTGGCGGGGCCGTTTCCGGGGCGTGGTCTTGACTTGGCGTTGCATGGGCGGGACCTCAGCTCGGCGCGCGAACGCGAGTTGTCAATGTGAGCAATCACTCGCATTCTAGGCACAGATGGCCACGTCCACCAGCCCGTTCTCCGCTCCCGCGCATATCGTGACCTCGATCCCGGCGATGCCGGGCCTGCCCGTGATCGGGAACCTGCTCGACTTCCGGCGAGACCGGCTGGGCCTCCAGGATCGCGCGGCGCGGCTCGGCCCGATCGCCCGGGTCTCGCTCGCGCACATCCCGATCTACATCGTCACCGACGCGGACGTGGCGCACCAGATCCTGGTCGACGAGGCCGCCGCCTTCAAGAAGTCGGCGGGTCTCCAGTTCCTCATGCCCTTGCTCGGCGAGGGCTTGCTGACCGCCGAGGGCGGCACCCACAAGCGAAACCGCAAGCTGCTCGCGCCCGCCTTCACCCCGAAGCGGCTCGCCGCGTACGGCGAGGTCATGGTCGAGGAGACCCGCACGCAGGTCGCACGCTGGAGCCCGGGCCAGCGCGTCGACCTCGCTGCCGAGATGATGGAGATGACGCTCGCGATCGCGGGCCGCACGCTGTTCGGCGCCAACGTGCGGCGTGACGCGAGCACCGTCGCCGAGGGGATCGAGCTGGCGATGCACTCGATGGTCGCGAACATCACGTCGCCGGTGCAGCTCGGCTATCAGTGGCCGCTGCCGCGCCACGTGCGGATGCGCCGCGCCGTGAAGATGCTCGACGAGGTCGTCTACCGGCTGATCGCCGATGGTCGTCGCCTCGGCACGGACCGCGGCGATGTGCTGTCGATGTTGCTGCTCGCCCGTGACGAGGACGGCACCGGCCTCACCGACGCGCAGGTCCGCGACGAGGTCATGACGCTGATGCTCGCCGGGCACGAGACCACGGCGAACGCGCTGACCTGGACCTGGTACGAGCTCGGCCGCAACTCGGGCGCGCTCGCCCGACTCGAGCAGGAGGTCCACGAGGTGCTCGGCGATCGCGCGGTGACCGCCGACGATCTCCCGCAGCTCCCGTGGACGCTCGCCGTCGTCGAGGAGGCGATGCGCCTGCACCCGCCCGTGTACATGACGGGCCGCCAGGCGCTGCACGATGTCGAGATCGGTGGCCACCAGCTCCCCGAGCGCTCGATGCTGATGGTCTACATCCGCGGCATCCATCGCCGCGCCGACTACTTCCCGGCCCCGCTCGCGTTCACGCCCGAGCGCATGCTCGCCGCCGCGAAGAAGGCGCGACCGCGCCATCACTACCTGCCCTTCGGCGCGGGGCCGCGCGTCTGCATCGGCTCGCACTTCGCGCTGATGGAGGCGCAGCTCTGCCTCGCGACGATGGTCCAGCATGCCCGGCTGCGCCCGCTGTCGACGTACGTCGTGGCGGAGCCCCTGGTGACGCTACGCCCGCGCGGCGGGCTGCCGACGCTCGTCGAGCGCTGCTGACGTACCGCGTGTGCTCGCCTCAGGGCAGGAAGCGCGCGCGGTCGGCGGGCGACGGCAGCTCGCAGCTGTCGACCTGGCCCCACACGCGATAGCGGATCGCGGCGACGATGCGGTAGCCGAGGTCGAGCACGAAGCCGGGCAGCCAGCGCATCGCGTGCAACCAGCGCCACGGCGCGCGGAAGTGGCGGGCCACGTGGAGGAACGCCTTGCTCCGCAGGTGGGCGCGGGTGCCGTCGACGTAGACCACCGACTCGAGCGTCTCGGGGATCGCCGGGTAGCGCGTGCGCAGCGCCGCGGCGGTGACTCCCTGGAGCGGCGCGAACCGCAGGTGCCGATCGCCCTCGTGGCGCAAGATCCAGCGCACCGAGCTCGCGCACAGGCCGCACACGCCGTCGTACAGCACGATCGGACCGTCGGGGATCGCGCCGGAGCCGAGGCCCGGCGCGCCGGCGGCGAGGTGCGGTGCGGAGTCCTCGACGGCCATACGACGATTCTGCCCGGTCCTGGGCGCACGGCAATGCCTGCGCGCTGATCGCTCGCGTCACGATGTCGAGCGGCGCGCCGTCGTCGTCGCGCGACGGGAGCCAGCCGGCGCGCGGCCGCGCGTAGTACAACGCCGCCATGGGATCGTCGCTTCTCCCGCTCGTGCTCCTCGTCCTCGTGGCGGCTCCCGCCGGCGCCGCGCCGCAGAAGCTGACGCTCGAGCAGGTGATCGCGAAGGCGGTCGCCGGCCCCAAGGTGCGGATGGCCGAGGGCGACGCCGCCGCCGCCGCGGGCCGGCTCGGCGAGGCCGATGCCGCGCGCTTGCCCCGCATCCGCGCGACCGCGTTCGGGACGATCAGCCCCGAGATCGAGTGCCTGAACGCCGACTGCACGCGCACCGGTCCGGAGAACTTCGCGCTCCGCTTCGACGGTCTGTTCGGCAGCGCCCAGCTCGATGTCACCCAGCCGCTCTACACGTTCGGCAAGCTCGGGCACGCCCGCGCCGCCGCCCGCGCCGGCCTCGATGCGCAGCGGGCGCTCGCCGACGAGGCCGCGGGTGACGTCGCGGTCGACGCCGCCCGCGCGTACTGGGGCACCAAGCTCGCGCGCGAGCTCGGCTACATGCTCGAGGATGGGGTCGAGGAGATCGCGAAGGCGGTCACCCGGATGGAGGAGCGCACCGGCGCGGATGCGGTCTCGATCCAGGATCGTCAGCGCGTCGCCGTGCTGCTCGCCGAGGCCAAGGTGCAGCGCGCCGACGCGCTCGCGGGCGAGGAG
>JALZOI010000271.1 GCA_030857245.1 Myxococcota bacterium | reverse complement strand
GCTTCGCGACGAGTGATCGCGAGGTCCCGCGGCTCCAGATCACGCGCGAGGTGCTGATGCTCGAGACGTTGACCGGCAGGTGGCTCGCGCTCCCCGATGCCCCGGTCGCATGGACGCACCCCGCGGTCGCCGGGATCGGCGGTTCGATCTACCTGCTCGGCGGCCTCGAGACCGAGGCGTTCAGCGCGCGCGGCGAGGTCTTCGTGCTCGAGCCTGGCGCGTCGGTGTGGCGCGAGCGTGCGCCGATGCCTGAGGGCCTCGCGCGCGGCGCGGCGGGCGTCGTGGTGACGCGCGGGCACGTGTTCCTCCTCGGCGGCGCGACGTCGGACGGCGTGACGGCGAGCTGCCTCGACTACCAGCCGACGAGCGACACGTGGACGGTGCTGCCCGATCTGCCGGTCGCGCGCTCGCACGCCGCGGCCACCCGCACCGATGACGGCACGCTGATCGTCGCCGGCGGGATCGGCGCGCAGGGCGAGCCGCTCGGCGATGTCTACGCGCTGCCGCCGCCGCCCCTGGCCGGGGGCGGCTCGCAATGGGAGCTCCGCGAGCCGATGCCGATCGCGCGCGGCGGTTGCGCGTACGGTGACATCTACGGGCAGCTCGTGTGCGCGGGCGGCGAAGCGGGCGACGCCGTGCTGCGCGACACCCAGAGCTACGATCCGACGCTCAACACGTGGACGGTGCTGCCCGACATGCCGGTCGATCGGGCCGGGGCGCCGGGCGCCGTGATCGGCCAGCGGTTGTTCGTCGTCGGTGGGTCGCAGAGCCGCGCGTTCGAGCCGACCCCCAGCGTGCTGGTGTTCAACCTGCTCGACACCCTCGCGACGCGCACGCTCGGGTCGCCGTAGCTCCGTGGCCGCGATCGCGGCGGTCACCGACGCTTGAAGAACTGCGCGTTGCGGAGGATGTCGACGCGGTGCACGTCGGGGACCTCGGTCGCGAGGTAGATCGCATCTGCCGGGCACTCGGCGACGCAGGCGCTGCAGCAGATGCACTCGTCGGGATCGATGAACATCTGGATCCCGGGGAACTGGCGAGCCCGCTCGCCAGCCGGAACCGCGCGGAGCTCGGCGAGCCCGACCGGGCCGACGATGCAGTCCACCGGGCAGACGTCGACGCACGCGCTATCGCAGGTGCCAACACACTTCTGGGTGATCACGTAGGTCATGCCGCGGAGGAACAGCAGCTGGCGTGCCGAGCGATAACGTGTCGAGATTCCAGTGATCTGGTCTGCCAGCACCGAGATATCACCATGCTTCACTGATATTGCAGTGCATGCTGTGACGATGCTGACGCTGCTCGGCGAGCTCCTCGCGGCCACCGCCGACGCGCACTCGCCGCGCCGGCTGGTCCGCGCCTTTGCCGAGACCCTCGCGACGCAGCTGCCGGTGACGCGCGTCGAGCTCCGCGCACCGGCTCCCACCGCGGTCGCGCAGCTGTCGGGATCGACGTGGCGGTGTGATGACGCGCTGCCGCACCCGAGCTCGCTGGAGCTCCTCGCGCCCGGCCTGGCGGTGCTCACGCGAGGCCCGATCCCGGAGCGCTGGCGGGATCCTGCGGTCCGCGAGGCGCTCGCGCAGATCGTGCTCGCTGCGACCCGTCACCTCGACGTGGTGCAGCGGGTGGCCAAGCTGTCGAGGCGTGCGCTTGCCGAGAACCGCGAGCTCCGCGCTGATGTCGAGCGCCTCGCGGGGCAGGGCGCGATCGTGGCGCGCTCGTCGGCGATGCGCGCCGCGCTCGCGCGGGTCGCGCTCGTCGCGCGGCACCCGACGACCGTGCTCCTCACCGGCGAGTCGGGGACCGGCAAGGAGGTCCTCGCGCGCGAGCTCCACCGGCTGTCGCCGCGAGCGCACCGCCCGATGGTGCACGTCAACTGCGGCGCGATCCCGGAGCACCTCGTCGAGAGCGAGCTGTTCGGCCACGAGCGGGGAGCGTTCACGGGTGCAGACCGCGTGCACGTCGGCTTGTTCGAGCGCGCGCATCGCGGGACGGTGTTCCTCGACGAGGTCGGCGAGCTGCCGATGGCGGCGCAGGTCAAGCTGCTGCGCGTGCTCCAGGAGCGCCAGCTCCGGCGCGTGGGCGGCGAGGCGCAGATCGACGTCGACGTCCGTCTGCTCGCCGCGACGAATCGCTCGCTCCTCGCGCTGGTGGCGGCGGGTCGGTTTCGAGAGGACCTGCTCTATCGACTCGACGTGTTCTCGATCGTGGTGCCGCCGCTCCGGCAGCGCCGCGGTGACCTCGCGCCGCTCGTGGCGGCGCTCGTGCAGGAGCTCGCGGTGCGGCTCCGGGTGCCCGCGGTCCCGATCACGCGCGCGGACCTGCAACGGCTCGAGGCGCACGCGTGGCCGGGCAACGTGCGCGAGCTGATGAACGTCCTCGAGGCCGCGATGATCCTCGGCGATGGGCTGCGGCTGGTCCTCCCCGAGGACCTCCCGCGCGCGACCCGGGCCTCGCCAGGCGACGGTGACTCGCTGCGCTTCGATCACTCGGTCCGCGTGGCGATCGAGACCGCGCTCCAGGCGACGAGCGGCAAGATCTACGGCGTCGGTGGGGCGGCGAGCCGGCTCGGGCTCAAGCCCGGCACGCTCCAGAGCAAGATGCGCAAGCTCGGGATCGATCGTACGCGGTTCCTGTGAGCGGGCGCGCGCCGCGAGCCAGCCCCTGCGTGGGAGCGCTGGGCGGCGGCAGGTGGAGGCGCTACGCTGCCCCATGGCGTGCCCGCGATGTGAGGTCGAGACCGTCGACGACCGCTGGTGCACCGCGTGCGAGCGCGCCTACGACATGTGGTCGCGCCGCAACGCGAGCGACATGATCTGGCCCGTGCTCACGGCGATGCTGATCGTCAGCACCGTCGGGATCGGCCTGCCGCTGCTCGGGTTCGAGTTCGTGCTGGCGGCGACGGGCGTGTTCGCGGGCTTCGGCGCGCTGGTCGGGATGACCCGCGCGAACACCCGGCGGCGCCGCAAGCAGTTCGTGCTCGGTGCCGCGGTGCCGCGGGCGTACCTTCCCGAGAAGTCATAGCCGCGCGGCTACGACGATCGACCGCGCGGCGGCGGTGCGAGGGTCGGGCCGATGGCCTCGTCGGAGGTCGCCGCGAGCGGGCGTTGCTCCGAGCGGCCCGGCATGATCACCTGGACCTCGCCCGTCGACACCGACGTCTCGACCTGCGCAGGGTGGTAGCCGGCCCACCACGCGCGCGCCTTCGCGGCGGTCCACGCGTGCTCCGCCGGGATCGGGATCGCGCGGAGCCGGGCCGCCAGCTCGCGCGCATCGAGGGGGCGATCGTCGGGTTGCTTCGCGAGGCACTCGACGAGGACGGCCTCGAGCTCGGGGGGGCACCAGCCGGGCACCTGCTCGCTCAGCGACGGCAGCTCGGCGTGCAGGTGCTGGTGGAGCAGCTTGGCGTCGGCGCCGCTGCCCCGGGGGAACACCTCGCGGCCGGCGAGCAGCCACCAGCCCACGCAAGCGAGCGCGTACAGATCGGCGCGCCCATCGAGCGGCAGGCCGAGCACCTGCTCGGGCGCCATGAACCCGGGGGTGCCGAGCATCGCGCCGAGCTGGGTCAGCCGCGCAGCCTCGCCGCGCGGATCCCCGGGATCGGCCGCCGACGGCGCGATCACGCGTGAGCGATCCGGGGGCTCGCCGGCGGTCTGCACGATCCCGAAATCGAGCAGCTTGACGATGTCGACCTCGTCCGCGGCGCGCGACACGAACAGGTTGGGAGGCTTGATGTCGCGGTGGAGCAGGCCGGCGTCGTGCGCCTCGGCGAGCGACGCACACGCCTGGATGAGGATGTGGATCACGCGGGCGGCGGGCACCGATCCGTAGCGCACGACGAGCGACTCGAGATCGAGCCCGTCGAGCAGCTCCATGACGTAGTAGAAGACGCCGGCCTCGGTGACGCCATAGTCGTAGATCGCGATCGTGTTACGGGACTTCATCGTCGCGAGCGTCTGGGCCTCGCGCCGGAAGCGCTCGCGGATCTCGCCGACCGATCCGGGATCGTGCAGCGCCTCGGGCCGGATCAGCTTGATCGCGGCGCTGCGTGCGAGCAGGCGGTGCTCGGCGCGCCAGACCTCGCCCATGCCACCGGTGCCGATCCGGCCGACGAGCTTGTAGCTGCCGAGCTCGCGGGCGTGCGCCTCGGCGGTCCGCGCTTGTTCGCGCGACGCCGCGACCTGGCGCCGCATGCGGACGAGGTTCCACGCGAGGACGAGCGCGAGGCCGACGGCGATCGCCAGCGCGATGGCGCTCGCGATCATGCTCGAGCGCTCGAGGCGCTCGGTCGGTCCGAGCAGCGTGCGTACCGGCACGAGCGTGGCGACGTACCAGTCGAGGGGCACCGCGACGCCCGCGCGCTGCCCGCCGATCGGCGCCATCGAAGCGAGGTAGGCACCGTCGCGGGTGGCGAGCTCGCGGAACGTGAGCGCGCGGGGCCGCGGCGCGGCGAACAGCGCGTCGAGCGCCGGATCCTGGAGGTCGGTGTGGCGCAGCAGCTGATCGGTCGTCGGCAGCGCGAGCTCGTTCGCGGCCGGGTAGGCGAGGATGACGCCGTCACCGGTGTAGACGATCGAGCGCGCCTCCTCGAGGGCGGGGCGTGCGACGTAGCTCGAGAGCGCGCTGATCGCGAAGTCGACGGTGAGCACCGCGCGCAGCGAGCCGTCGTCCGCATAGACCGGCTCGGTGCACGTGATGCCCGTCTCGTGGCTCAGGTAGAACGTGTACGGCGCGGTCCACGCGCGCATCCGCGCCGTGACGGCGAGCGCGTAGAACGGGCGCTTGCGCGGATCGTAGTCGGTGGTCTGCTCGCGCAGCGGCACGAGCGTGGTCCCGCGGACGGCGAACCACCGCACGTGCGTGCCGGTGGCGGCGATCCGGCTGGTCTGCACCTCGACCTGGTGATCGCGGGTGACGTTGGCGTCGTAGTAGGTGCCGTCGGCGGCGAAGCTGATGCTGACGTACGACACGCCGGGCCGGGCGACGACGAGATCGTGCAGGCGGACGAGGACGTCGTCCGCGGCGCGCGCCGGATCGGCGAGCGTGCGGACCCGGTCCATCAGCGGGCCCGCCTGATCGAGCACGAACGCGACGTCGGTCTGCACGCTGCGCGCTTGCTCGGTGAGCTGGCGGCGCGCCATCGTCTCCGAGGCGGTGTGCATGGCGTCGCGGCCGACGAGGAGGATCACGAGGCCGACCGCGATCACGAGGAGCGGCACGGTGACGAGCACGCCGACCGGCGTGGCGAGCACGCGCGCCACGCGGACGGGCGGGCTGCCCGCTGCGGAGCCTCGACGACTACGGCGCGACCACCAAGGCGTCCTAGCCACGGGCCGGCGTGTCCGAGGGTGCGTCCGAAGTTGCGTTAGTGGAGGGCGTCCCCATGAGCGGCTGTGTGATCACGCGGTGTTGCGACCCTCGAAGTTGCGGTAGTGGAGGGCGTCCCCTAGCGGGTCTCGTAGACCAGGCGGGCAGGCAGCTCGAAGGCGGTGAGGAAGCCGCCCTTGCCGCATGCGGTGTCGAGGCCCACGCAGGCGGGACCGGCCCACAGATCGCCGGGATCCTCGGGGGTGTGGGTCGAGAGCTCGCTCGGCAAGGTGCGCGTCGTCGTGTGGCCGAACACGACGAGCTTGCCGCGGTAGTTCTCGAAGAAGTCGCGATCGCGGAGCCAGAGCAGTGCGCGCGGCGGCGTGACGTCGCGCGGGTGCGGGAACACGCCGGCGGTGCGCTTGATCCCGGCGTGCACGTAGATGGCGTGCTCGTCCTCGTAGAAGAACGGCAGGCCGCGCATCCACTCGGCGACGTCGGCCGGGATGAACGCGCCCGCGAGCATCGCGGTGATCTCCGCGGGCGTCGCCATGTCGTGCTCGGCCGGGATCGGCTGGCCGGTGAACGAGCGATAGCACTCGAGACAGCCGTTGCCGCGCGGGAACACGAACTCCGGCCAGCCCTGCTCCCGCACCTGCAGCCACGCGTCCTCGTGGTTGCCACGCAAGGCAACGACCTTGGCCGGGCCGCGCTCCGCGAGTGCACGGACGTAGGCGACCACGCCTGCGGAGTCTGGACCGCGGTCGACGTAGTCACCGAGGAACACCACCGTGTCGTTGGCGTCGAGCGTCGGCAGGCGCGCGAACATCCGCTCCAAGGCCCCGAGATCGCCGTGGATGTCGCCGATCGCAATGGTCCGACCTGACACGTCCGCATCCTAGTGTAGGAACCGGCCACGATCACGGACCCGGTGTCGGTTCTGACGACGATCACGTTCCCTCACTTCCACGGGTTGGCGTGGCACGAACCGTGGAATCATGGAGCCCCATGACTCGCTCGCTCGCCCTCGCGCTCGTTCCTCTGTTCGGTGCAACCGCCTACGCCCAGGCGCCGGGGGAGATGACCCCGACGCCCGCGCCGCCGTACGCGGCCACGTACGCGCCGACGTACTACGTGGCACCCGGCGAGGTCGCACCGCCGCCGCCGCTGCCCACCCCGATCGATCCGATGGCGCGGCGCTGGGCGATCGGCGTCGGGCTCGGCGGGTTCTCGGTCGCGCCCGCGGGCTCGCCCGATGGTGCCGAGACCGGGTTCCGCATGGCCGAGCTCGCGGTGCGGTTCCGCGCGACGCGGCGCTTCGAGCTGTTCCTCGCGTTCAGCGGTGGCCGGCAGGTCCTCGAGAACGACGAGGACGGCGAGCTCGCTACCGATCTCGTGACCCTCGGCGCGCGCTTCCGCTTCATGGCCGGGCAGCGCTGGAACTGGTTCCTGATGGCGGGCTTCGGCTCGACGCTGATCGCGCACCACCAGACGCCCGAGGCGCAGCGCGACGAGCTGCGCCGCCCGCACGCGATGCTCGGCATCGGCCTCGAGCGGCGCTGGGATCGGTTCGCGCTGCAGGCCGAGGCCCGCGCCGTGTCCGTCAGCCCGAGTGACACCATGACCACGGAGCCGGCTTACGATGACTCCGGGCCGGGCTACGTCCCCGACTACCATCCGGCGATGGAGACCGACGAGCTCGCCGGCGGCCAGTTCACGCTCGGCGCCTCGATCTACTTCTGATCAGTCGGCATCGACGGTCGCCTGCACGGCGGCCTCGACGATCGCGCCGAACCGGGCGCGGACCGTGTCATCGAACGTCGTCGTGTACGGCAGGTGGATGAAGCCCGCCCGGCCGCGGCCGGCCATCGCCGCGATGTTCTGGAACATCGTGTTGTTGCAGATGTAGCGGCCGGGGTCGCGGCTGCGCCGCGGTGCCTCGCCGATCGCCGCGAGTGCGGCCGCGATGGCGTCGAGCGGCAGCAGCGTGTCGCGCGTCGCGGGGGCGGCGTCGTCGATCGGTGTGGCCGCGCGGATCAGGCCGCGGTTGTCGGGGACGCCGCCGGAGATCTCGCCGGTGTCCTGCAGGTTGTAGGCGACCTGCTCGAGCGCGATCGCGCCGCCACCCTGACCGAAGCTGATCACGATGTCGGGTGCGCAGCGCTCGATCACCTCGACGATCGCGGCCGGTGCGCGGTCGTACTCGACGGGGAGCACGAGCCGCATCACGCGCGCGCCGTGCACCGCCGATGGCTGCATCGCGGTGACCGCGACCGCGGAGACGTTGTCGTGCCAGCCATCCGCGGGGAACGGCTGGAAGCCGGTGATCAGCACCTTCTTGCCGGTCGCGGCACCCTCGAACAGGCACGGCGCGACGCTGCGGCGGAGCTGGACGCGCGAGGCATCGCCGCCGGTTCGCACCGCGAGGTCGGCGACCTCGCCGCGCGCGCCGAGCAGGTCGCCGACCTTGACGTCGATCAGCGTGCGGAACGCGGTCGTCGTGCGCGTCGCGCGCTGCTGCGCGATCAGCGCGTCGAGGCGCGGCAGCACGTCGACGCCGTCGAGCGCGAGCTGCTCGAGCTTGCGCGCTCGCGGCACCTCGAACGTCAGCACGTCGGTATCGGCGTAGACGCCGGAGCCCGGCGCGACGACGAGGCCGAACCGCTTCGGGAAGATCTCGACATAGTCGACGTCGACGACCGCACCTGGCGCGGGCACGACGCGGACCTGCTCGATCGCGCCGGACCGCAGCTGGTTGATCGAGACGTCGATCCAGCTCGTGCGATCGCGCAGCCGCGACACCGTCAGGGTCTCGACGGCGAGCTCGCCGCCGCTCGCATCGAGGAGCGAGAGCTTGACGATCGCGCCGCGCGCCGCGTGCGCGCGCACCCGCAGCCGCACGTTGACCGTCAGCTCGCCGGTCATCGCGCCGGCGGGCACCGCGAAGTCACAGGCGCCGCGCAGCTCGGTCCCGCCGCACGCGGCCGCCGCCTCGATCACCTTCGCGTTGAGCGGATGCCCGGCCGCATCGAACTTGCCATCGAGGAAGTCGCGCAGCAGCCCGGCGTTCGGATCGTCGCCGGCAGTCGCGTCCTCCGGCGCGTCGGCGCAGCCGGCGATGGCCACAAGGGCAAGAACATGCGCGAGACTGGGGCGAAGCACGCCCACGGTAGAGCACCGACCATGCCAGTGCCCACACGAGTCCGCGCAACCACTTGGCGCGTCCGTGAGGTGGCCAGTCGGCTAGCCGGCAGCCCCTTGCACAACTCACGGTGTGTAACCCGCTGATCCGCCGTGGCGCGTCCGGCGGGCGGACTACAAGTTGTGCAAGTAGTGTCTGACCCCCACACGCTCACGGCGCGCCGCAGGCGAGCCACTCGGCGAGCGCGTCGCGATCGGCGAGTGACGGATCGTCCGGGCCGGGCGGCATCGTGACGTTGGGACCCGCGGCGCGGATGAAGATCCGGGCGGCGTGGCGCTCGACGTCGGCGTGGGTGTCGAAGCGATAGCCGACGGGCGCGCCGGACCGCGCAGTCGTGTGGCAGCGATCGCAGTGGTCGGCCATGAAGCGCCGGCCGAACGACTCGTACGTCAGCGCGGTGCCGGTGTCGGGGCACGGCTGGTCGGCGAGCTCGAGGGGCGGCTCGGCGCAGCTCGCGAGC
>JALZOI010000270.1 GCA_030857245.1 Myxococcota bacterium | reverse complement strand
ACTTCGGACACCCGGGTGTCCGAAGTTGCGTTCGTGGAGGGCGTCCCCTGTGTCAGGGTGACACCATGCTGGCCACCACCTTCGCGCTGCCAGGCGGCACGTTTCACGCGCTCGCACTCGGCGATCCCGCGGCCCCGCCGCTGCTGTGGCTGCACGGCTTCCCGGATCATCCGCCGACCGCGCGCGCCTTCCTCACACCGTTCGCGGCGACCCATCGCGTGATCGCGCCGTGGCTCCGCGGCTATGCGCCATCGCCGGTCGGCGGACCGTATGACGTCGACACGCTCGCGCGCGATGTCGGCGCGCTGATCGACGAGCTCGGCGGCCGGGTGGATCTCGTCGGCCACGACTGGGGCGCGGTGATCACGTACGCGGTGTGTGCGCAGACCCCGCACCGCGTCCGCCGCGCCGTCACCCTGGCCGTGCCGCATCCGGCGACGTTCGTGCGCGCGCTCGTGACGTCATCGCAGTTGTTACGGAGCTGGTACATGGTCGCGTTCCAGCTGCCGCTCGAGCGTGTCGTCGGGGCCCGCGGGCTCGCGGCGCTGGTCGACCGGCTGTGGCGCAGCTGGTCGCCGGGCCTCGTCGTCGACGACGAGGCGCGCGAGGCGCTCCACGCCTGCCTCGCCGCGAGCATGCCGGCACCGCTCGGCTACTACCGCGCCAACCGCCGGCTCGCTCTGGCGGCGTGGCTCCGCGAGCCCATCACGACGCCGCTCTACCAGCTCCACGGCGCGGCCGACGGGTGCGTGCTCCCACCTCGCGCCGACGATCGCCGGCGCTTCACCGCGGACCACGCATGCGAGGTGGTGCCGAAGCTGGGTCACTTCCTGCACCTCGAGGAACCGGCGTCGATCGCGGCGCGGATCGCACGCTGGTTGGCGTAGCATCCCCGGTCTCCATGGCCTCTCGACGTCCTGAAGGCGCCGCGCTGCTCGTCGCCGGGTACGGCGTCACGGCCAGCGCTGCCTTCGATGCGTCCGCGGTCCACACCCTCGGCCAGATCGGCGAGGCCCTGCTCGCGACCGGCGACGCCTGGCAGATCAAGCGGCTGACCGCCACCGCGGGCGAGCGCTACGCCGCCGATCGCGCGACGCTCAAGCGCCACCTCGACGAGCTCGCGGCCGAGCCGGTCCGCGTCGCGCTCGTCGCGATCACCGGCACGATCGTCCAGACCCGCGCCGGGCCCGCGCTCGTCACCGGCGCGGAGCACCACGAGTACCCCGACGACGCGACGCTGCCGCTCGCGTGGATCCAGGAGCGGCTGCTCGCGGCCAGGGTCGAGCAGCTCGTCGTCGTGCTCTCTGCGATCGGCGACACCGTGCCGCGCGGCTGGCTCGATGCGCTCGCGACCGAGCGCGAGCCGCACGTGATCGCGGTCGAGCGCACCGCGACCGGGCATCCGCTCGTCGACGCCCTGCTGACCGGGCTGTGCGGGGACGCGCTCGATCCGCGCACGGGCACGGTCACGATGGCGAGCCTGTCGGAGCACCTCGCGCGCGGCGGGGTCGACGTCGAGCTCCAGCGGTCGAGCGCGTCGGAGACGGTCGCCCAGCCGCCGCCGCTCGCCGGCCTGTGGGACGTCCGGCGCTCGCAGCTCTCGAAGCGCGCGCCGCGCCCGCGCGCGGCCGATGACGTCGAGGATCTCACAGGCAGCGTGCTGCCCGGCCGCTTCCGCATCGATCGCATCGTCGCGCGCGGCACGTTCGGCACGGTGTATCGCGCGCGCCAGCTCGCGGTCGAGCGCGACGTCGCGGTCAAGGTGCTCCACGCCGACATCGATCCGTCCTCCGAGGACGGCCGGCTGTTCGTCCACGAGATCCGCAGCGTCGGTCGCATCGATCACGCGAACGTCGTCCGCATCCACCAGGCCGACATCACGCACGACGGCCGGCTGTTCTTCGCCATGGAGCTGCTCGACGGCCGCGACCTCCAGGATCTCGGCGCCGCCGGCCCCCTCGAGCGCGCGCGCGTCATCGAGCTCATGCGCCAGCTGCTCGCCGGCCTCGGCGCCGCGCACGATGCGGGGCTCGTCCACGCCGACGTCAAGCCGGCGAACGCCATCCTCGTCACCAAGGATGATAACGAGCGCGTCGTGCTCGTCGACTTCGGCCTGTCTCGCCTGCGCGCGCCGGATCGCCCGGCCGCCTCCGCCGGCGGCACGCCCGCGTACATGGCGCCGGAGCAGCTCCACGAGGGCCGCGTCGACGCGCGCTCCGATGTGTTCTCGGCGGCGCTCGTCCTCGTGTTCCTGCTCACCGGGTGGCGGCGGCCGAACGCATTCACCTGGGTGCCGCCCTTCGAGCTGATCACCGACGCGGATCTGCGCACCGTCGTCGAGAAGGCGCTCGCGCTCGAGCCCGCGCAGCGCTTCCAGACCGCGCGCGAGCTCGCGGAGGCCCTCACCGGTCACGCCGCGGCCGTCACCGCGCCGCCGCCCACGCCGATCCTGCCGTTCCGCCACCTCGCGCCGCTCACCGAGCTCGATCGCGACCGCCTGTACGGCCGCGAGACCGAGCTCGCCGTGCTCGTCGAGCACGCGCTGTTCCGGCGCAGCGTGATCTACACGGCGCCGTCGGGGACCGGCAAGACGTCGATGCTGCGCGCCGGCCTGATGCCCCGCCTCGAGGCGCTCGGCGTCCGCGGCGTCTACCTGCGGTGCCGCGCCGACTCCGCCGCGGTCCTCGCCGCCGCGATCTGGCCGGGCGCGACCACCATCGCGGAGGCCGTGACCTGCTGGCACGAGCAGCGCGGCGGCAAGCTCGTGCTCGTCCTCGATCAGCTCGAGGCCGCGCTCGGCGACCCCGACTTCGTGCCGGCGCTGCTCGCGTTCGAGACCTGGCCGGCGGCGGCGGACGTCGCGCTCGTGCTCAGCGTTCGCGAGGACTACCTGGCGCGGCTGGTGGGGCGGACCCAGGAGCTCGAGCCCGGCATGCCGATCGTGCGGTTGCCGCCGCTGTCACCCGCGGGCGCGCGCGGCGCGATCGTGGGCCCGCTCGCCGAGGCGCGGCTCGCGATCGAGCCCGACCTCCTCGACGCGCTGCTCGCGGATCTCGAGCTGGCGGCCGCGGCGATCGGCACCGAGATGGGCTGGGGTGGATCCCGCGCGATCTATCCGCCGCACCTCCAGCTCGCCTGCTCGGTGCTCTACGAGGCCCTCGGCCCCGGCGACGCCACGCTGACCCTCGCGCACTACCGCCGGCTCGGCGGCTTCGATGCGATCGTCGGCGAGCACCTCGATCGCGTGCTCGACATCGAGCTCGCCGGCGGCCGCGACGTGATCGCGCGCGATCTGTTCGTCGCCCTCGTGACCACGGCCCACGAACGCGCCGTGCGCTCGGAGACCGAGCTCGTCGAGATGGTCGGCGCCACGCACGGCGCCGCGGGCGTCACCGCGGTCCTCGAACATCTCCGCGCACGCGGCTTGCTCGTCCGGGTCCGCGGCGACGGCGATGCGAGCTGGGAGCTCGTGCACGACAGCCTCGTCAAGCGCGTGCTCGCGTGGATCGACCGCAAGGACCTCGCGCGCCGCCGCGCGACCGAGCTCGTGCGCTACCACCTCCGCCGCTCGCGCCCGGAGACGCCGAGCCTGCTCGGGCGCGCGGAGCTGCGCGAGCTGCGCGCGCACACGGCGGCGATCGCGGAGCTCGACCTCGAGTGGAGCAAGCGCGGCAGCGCGGAGGGCTGGACGCCGAAGCAGCTCGTCGATCGCTCCCACCGGGTGCTGCGCCGCCGCACCGCGACGCTGGCGTCGCTGCTCCTCGCCGCGTTCGCCATCGCGAGCGTCGGGATGTACCGCAGCCACGTCGAGGAGGAGCGCGCGCGCGCGGAGGCTCGCCTCAAGGAGCTCGACCTCGGGAAGGTCGTGCTGGCGATCGAGGCGTTCGACTGGGATGCCGCGCACCAGACCTCGCGGCCGGCGGCGCTCGCCGCGATCCCGGGACTGACCTGGGCGTTCCACGCGCCCGACGACAAGGATCCCGAGCAGCCGGGCCGACCCTACGAGCCGAGCTGGCTCGTTCGCGGCAAACCTGGGATCGAAGGCGCAGCGATGGTGGAGGCCCTCGAGGTCCACGGCGGCCACGCCTTTCTCGTGATCGCGCGCTCTGGCTGCGCGCCCTCGACCATCCCGATCCGCAAGCTGCCTGGCGTCGTCGATCGCGAGCGCCCGGTGAGCCTCCGCGTGCGGGTGCCGACCTGCGCCGCGAGTCAGGCCGACACGATCGAGATCCCGGACGGCGTGTTCATCTACGGCGGCGTTGGGGAGCCGGCATCGCCGATGATGGCGGCGTCGGACAATTCCTACTTCACCACCGATCATCGAGTCCACCTCCCCACGTTCCGGATGGATCGCACCGAGGTGTCACACGCGAGCTACGCGATGCTGACCGGCATGGAGCTGACGGGGATCTCGCACGCGGACAGCCCGCGTACCCCCGGTCTCGATCACGGCCGGCAACCGCGCAAGCCGGCGTCGTTCATCGACTGGTACGAGGCGCGGGCGTTCTGCCGCTTCCATGGCAAGCAGCTCCCGACCACCGAGCAGTGGGTCAAGGCGCTGCGCGGCGGGCTGGAGCTGGCCGACGGATCTGACAACCCGCTGCCGCGCCGCAACCTGCCGTGGGGCGCCGCTGTCGAACCAATGCCGACAAACATCCAGGGCGTCGGGCCCGGCCACGCGGTGGAAGTCGGCACGTCGGCGGGTGATATCAGCCCGTACGGCGTGCACGATCTCGCAGGGAACGTCCTCGAGTGGACGGACTCCAAGCACCTCGAGTCGCCCCCGAGCTTTCGCATCGTCCGCGGCGGCGAGTGGAGCGAGACCACGGCCGCGCTGCTCGTCGACTACCTCGCGATCGAGAATCCGCGCCACGATCGCTGGCGCAACTTCAACACCGGCTTCCGCTGCGTCGCCTCAGAGTGACGCGAGCGGCAGCGCGTCGACGAGCCGAACGAGCGCGCGCGCATCGTCGACGGGATAGAGCACCCCGGGCTGATGGTCACCGTCGGGATAGACCCGGACGAACTCCCCGGCGAGCAGCACCTGCAGGCGGTGGTACGCACCCGGTTGCGCCCCAGGCATCACCACCTCGCAGCTCGGGGTCGCGAGCAGCCCGGGCATGTGCGCCCCCTCGGTCCGGCGGATGAGCCGCAGGATCTCGCGGACCACCTCGAAGCTCGCTACGCGACGCGGGCACTCGACGAGCGGGCCGCACAGCGCCGATGTCGGCAGTGCATCGATATCGAGCGTGCGGGGATATGCAGTGCGAGTGACGGCGACCCCGCGGGACTCCGCCGGCTGCCGCAGATCGCTCGCGCAGATCAGCACGTGGCTGCACTCCTCGCGAAAGCCGCCCGCGTCGTAGTGCGCCGAGTACAGCAGCTCCGTGCTGCCGTACACCTCGACGCCGAGGATGTTGGCGAGCGCCGTCATCGTATCGCGCCCGGCGGTCGTGTCGGCGGTCTGGCAGCCGAGCAGGCGCACGGCGTGGATGCCGAGCCGACCGAGTACGTCCTGATCGGCGAGCTCGCGGAAGAAGGCCGTGACCGTCGCGCTCGTGCGATCGATCACCCAGTCCCCGAGCTGGAGCAGCGACTTGCCGGCCGTCGAGTGGCCGATCAGATCGAGCGTGCACGGCTTGATCGGCGCGTCGGGGATCACCGCGTCGAGCAGCCGGCCGAACAGCTCCTCGAGATCGGTGCGACCGTCGACCAGCACCTTGTGCTCGATCTTGTCGTGGATCCGCGCGAGCTCGAAGTCGGCCTGGCGCGTGATCACGGACAGGTGGGGGTGGGACGGAAGCGAACGCATGGGACTACCTCGTGGGAAACTGATCGTGGCCGGAGCCCGCGGGGAGCTTGGGTCCGGTGCCATCGGCCATGGTGGTGATCGTGGTCTGGTGCTCGATGAACAGCGCGCCCTGCTTCGCGCTCCCCGGTCCCACCCCGATCGCCGTCAGCCCGGGCTCGATCGGATGCGCGACGAGCGCCAGATCCAGCCACCACGCCCCCATCGGCCCCACCCCTGGAACCTGCGACCGGCCCGCCGGCCACACCGAGACCAGCGCGAGCGAACCTTGCTCGCTCGCGATCTCCGCGTAGAAGCCATAGAACTTGCGATTCGCGAGCGGCCCGGCCCAGTACTCGACGCAGGTCAGCTCGTAGTCGAAGCACGCCATCCCCTGCGGCACGCGCGGCGGCTTCTTGGCGGCCGGCAGCGCATCGTAGTGGCTCTGCTCGAGCCACACGCTGTTGATCATCGAGCCGACCGGAAACGTCGGCCCGATCTTCGTCATGCCGCCGTGCGCAGGGCGGTCGTCCACTTCGATCTTCGACACCGGGACCCGGCCCGCCTTGTGGGCGCTGGGATTGTTCGCCAGATCCGTCTCGATCAGCTTCGCTTGATCGAAGTTGATCGATGGATCCGACGGATCCGCCGGCCACCACCCGCATCGTGTCGCTCCCGTCGTCTGCCCGACCCACGCTCCGAACCCGTAGAAGATCGATCGGCTCAAGCTTTCTCCTTGTCCTTCGGTTTGCCGGGCTCCTTGCTCGGCTCTCTCCCAGACGCCTCCCCCCGTAGCTCGAAGTCGTTGATCAGGTTGTAGAGATGCGAGCGCGCGAGATCGAGCTCGCGCGCGGTGTCGGCGACCTTCCAGTGGTTCTTCTCGAGCGCCTCGAGCACGTGCCGGCGCTGGAACTGACGGGTCGCCTGCTGCAGCGTGAGCGGCGCGTCGTCGCGCTGCGCTGCCGCCTTCGTGAAGATGTGGTGCTCGTGGAGCGTCGCCGACTTCTCGCCGTGCGCGCGGATCACCGCCGCCTCGATCGCGTGCGCGAGCTGCCGGGTGTGGCCGGGCCACGCCGCGTCCTCGCACGCCGCGCGCGCCCGCCGCGAGACCACGAGCGGCGTCAGCTTGTGCTTCTTGCAGGCCTCCGCGCAGAAGTGCTCGACGAGCTCGGGGATGTCGTCGCGCCGCACCTCGAGCCCCGGCACCTCGAGCGGCACCACGTGCAGCCGGTAGTAGAGGTCGTCGCGAAACTGCTTCGCGGCGACCCGCTCCACGAGGTTGGCGTTCGTCGCGCTGATGATGCGGACGTCTGCGTGGACCGTCGCCGACGAGCCGAGCGCGTGGTACGCGCGCGTCTCGAGCAGGTGCAGCAGCTTCGCCTGTGCACCCGCCGACAGCTCTCCGACCTCGTCCAGAAAAAGTGTCCCGCCCTCCGCCGCCGCCACCTTGCCCGGGACCCGGCGTGTCGCCGTCGAGTGCGCCCCCCGCTCCGCCCCGAACAGCTCGCTCTCGATCAACGTCTCGGGGATCGCAGCGCAGTTGAGCTCGATGAACGGCCCGCTTCGACGCGGGCTGTTGTTCGCGATCGCGTGCGCGAGCATGCTCTTCCCGGTCCCCGACGGTCCGGTCACGAGCACGTCCACGTCGAGGTGCGCCACGTGAGACGCAGCTTGCAGGAGCTGCGCCAGCGCCCGCGAGCGGCCGACGATCTCGGGACAGTGCAGGCGGGTCCGGACCTCGCGGGTGTGGTCGTTGCGGTCGAGATCGTCGCGCCGGACCAGCCGATCCGCGAGCGGGGCGAGCTGGCGCGCGAACAGCTCGAGGAACTCGCGCGCGGTCGCCGAGAACGGCCCCGGCTTCGCGCGACCCTGCAGGTAGATCACGCCGATCGGTGGGTCGACCCCGACGGGTGCGCAGAGCACCGCCTGGATCGCGTGCTGCCGGACGCTGCCGAGATCCGCGAAGCGTTCGTCGAGGCTCGCCGAGGGCGTCTCGATCGTCCTGCCCTCGGAGATCGCGCGCGCGATGATGCCGCCGGAGATCGACGCCCGGATCGCCGCGACGTCGCGATCGCTGAGGCGATAGCCGCGCCAGAACAGCGGACGGCTTGCCGCATCGTCATAGAGCTCGAGGTACGCGGTGGTCGCGCCCGTGACCTCGACGATCAGCGCCAGCGCCTCGTCGATCAGCGGCTCGAGCTCGTGCTTGCTGCCGAGATCCAGCAGCCGGCGGTAGAAGTCGCGTTCGCTGGCGAGGCCCTCGGTTCGAGGCAGCTCCGACTCGGTCATGACGACCAGTATCGTTCGAACCAGCTACGAAAATCGATGATCCAGCGGCGTCGGCCCGTGCCGGATACCCAGGAGATCCCGCGGTCTGTCCACTGCAGTGGACACTCCCGAGGCGACTTGTCCACTGCAGTGGACAACGCGGCGCCCCGGCCGCGAGCGACGTGTGGGTCGGTGCGCGCGGCGTGTCGTACCTGCAGCGCGAATGGAAGCGCCGGTGCCGACGCGTTACCTTCGACGCGTGTACCGGGTCTCCGTGATCGTGATGATCCTGGGCTGCAGCGGGTCGGGCGAGCCTGACCTGGCAGGCCCACGCCCCGCTGCGGCGATCCCGGTCCGCGATGCCGCCGGTGCGGTCGCGGTCGACGACGCACCCGCCTCGGGCGTCGCCGTCGATCAGCGCCCGGCCGTCGAGCAGCGCCCGGCCGTCGATCCCGGCGCCGGCCCGGGCGACCGCCCCGATGATGCGCCCGCAAGCAAGCCGCTGGTCGTGCCGATCGACGCCCGCATCATCGACATCAAGCGCAGCCCCGACGCGCTGACGATCAGTCTCGACCGCGGCGGTCGCCACGGGATCACCCCGGCGTGGCGCGGCGAGTTCCTGACCGCGGCGAATCGCCCCGGGGGAGTCCGGTTCGCGCTCACCAAGATCAGGGAACACACGTGCCTCGCGGTGGTCCGCCTGCGCGAGCTCCCGAGCGAGCGCGTGCGCCTATATCCGGCAGGCACGGCAGGCATGGCAGGCACGGCAGACCCGAGATAGCCAGGCAGGAGCGAGGCAGGAATGGGTCACGATCAAGCACCGGCCCCGACGTCGCAGCTCACGCCCGCGGCGGCCGTCGCAGCCGCGGTCGCGCCGGCGCCCGCGCAGGATCACGCCCCGGGTGCGAGCCCGCTCGCCGCTCTGGC
>JALZOI010000899.1 GCA_030857245.1 Myxococcota bacterium | reverse complement strand
GCTGCGGGTGGCGCCGGCGCCGCCGGTGCCGCCGGTACCGGAGCTGCGTCACCGACGCCGGCATCGCCGGGCGGAGCCTGCGCTCGCGCCACGCGCGAGCACGTGATGAGTACCAGAGCGATCAACAGACGGCGCACGACAGACTCCTCGGCGATCCACACGACCCGACAGCGGTGGGACGAGCGATCCGGACGGATCACTCGCGAACACACGCGGACGCGTGGCGGCCAGAGGCTCGCGCGACGCGCCGCGATCAGCCGAGCGCAGGTGGCGAGGTCTTGGGCGCGAGTCGATACGATGCGATCGTGGCGGACGGCGCGGGCGCGATGGCCGCGATGACCTCGCTCGCGTGAGACAGCGCCGCCACCGTCGCGACGCTGGCCGGGACGGCGATCGGCGTGTGCAGGTTCGCGAGCAGCGCGCACGTGCTGGAGTGGCCGTGGTCGGCGCGACCGTGGAGGTGCGCGATCGGGCTCGTCGCGTGATGATCGGCGAGCTCGTGGCCGTGGACGATCTGCCCCGCGGTATCGCGGACGTGGGCGACCTCCGCCTGGTGCCGCGCCCCCATCCAGCTGACGCCGAGCAGGATCAGCGCGGTGACGACCGCGGGTATCCGCGATCGCCGGCGACGGCGCTCCTGCATCTGGGTTGCATCAACCACGAGCCCGATTTCTGCACCGAACCAGGGGCCCCGTCAATGGCCCCCGGGCCGCGCAGCGCAGGGCGCAGGCAGCGGCAACCGGAGGGGCCGTGTGCTTCCTCAGAAACGGGCGACGGGCAGCGATAGGAGGGGCGTGTGCTTCCTCAGAAACGGGCGACGGGCAGCGGGCAGCCGGCGACCGGCAATCGGCAATCGGCGGGGCGTGTGCTTCCTCAGGAACGGGCGACGGGCAGCGGGCAGCCGGCGACCGGCAATCGGCGGGGCGTGTGCTTCCTCAGAAACGGGCGACGGGCAGCGGGCAGCCGGCGACCGGCAATCGGAGGGGCGTGTGCTTCAAGCCGGCGACCGGCTATGCCGGAGTGCCTCGCTACGTTCCGAGCACCCGTCTCCCCACTGCCCGTTGCCGGCTGCCAGTTGCCCGCCGCCCGTTTCTGAGGAAGCACACGTCGCCCCTCCGCGCGTTCTCAGTCGACGTCGCTGCCGCCGGCCGCGACGATCACCGCGGGCTCCCCGGGCGGCGCCTCGGGCTTGTCAGGGCAGTCCGGCTTCACGAGCGGCCGCGGCTTGCGCGGGGGCTCGGCATCGGCCTGCGCCTGCGTCGCCTCGCGCGTGAACGACACGAACGCCATCGAGGGGCGCTTCGAGTGCTCGGTCGTCACGAACCGGATGCCTTCGAGCTGCCAGCCCTGGGCGATCCATTCGTTGACGCACTCCTCGATGGTCGCGTCGGTGACCGGCGACAGCTCCACGAACTTGTACTGCGGCGGCATCCCCAGACCGTGCCCGTGATCTCAGCGCTTGGCCAGCAGCTGGGCCGCGTACAGCGCGTGATACGTGATGATGATGTCGGCGCCCGCTCGGCGAATGCCCGTGAGCGTCTCGAGCACGATCTTCTCGCGGTCGATCCAGCCGCGCTCCGCCGCCGCTTCGATCATGGCGTACTCGCCACTCACGTTGTAGGCGGCGACCGGCATGTTGATCTCGTCGGAGACCGCGCGGATCACGTCGAGGTACGCGAGGGCCGGCTTGACCATCACGATGTCGGCGCCCTCGGCGACGTCCATCGAGGTCTCGCGGACGGCCTCGGCCACGTTGCAGTAGTCCATCTGATGACCGCGGCGGTCACCGGAGCTCGGCGTCGACTGCACGGCCTCGCGGAACGGCCCGTAGTACGCCGATGCGTACTTCGCCGAGTACGCCATGATGGCGGTCTGATCGAAGCCGTCCTCGTCGAGCGACTCGCGGCACGCGCTCACGAAGCCGTCGAGCATGCCCGACGGCGCCACGACGTCGACGCCCGCCTTCGCGTACGACACGACGGTACGCGCCAGGTTCTCGAGCGATGCATCGTTGTCGAGCGCGCCGCCGGTGAGGATCCCGCAGTGCCCGTGATCCGTGTACTCGCAGAAGCAGGCGTCGGCCATGACGACGAGGTTCGGCCGCGCCTTCTTGATCGCGCGGATCGCCTTCTGGATGATCCCGGAGTCCTTCCACGCCTCGCTGCCGACCGCGTCCTTGTGCTCGGGCACGCCGAACAGGAGGACGGCCGGGATGCCGAGGTCGGCCGCGCGCGAGGCGGCGTCCACCGCCTTGTCGATCGAATAGTTGAACTGCCCGGGGAGCGAGCTGATCGGCTTCTCGATGCCCGAGCCCGGCACGATGAAGAGCGGGTAGACGAAGTCATCGACGGAGAGCCGGGTCTCGCGGACCAGCCGGCGCAGGCCTTCGGTACGCCGCATCCGCCGGGGCCGGTAATCGGGGTAGTTCATCGCCGTGCTGGATACACCGCCGCGATGGCGTTGGCTATTCCCTCGGGCGTCGGGGTGGCGGCGACCACGACCGACGTCGCGCCGGCCTCGCGCAGCGCGACCGCCGTGGTCTCGCCGATCGCCGCGAACGTGGTCACGGTCGCGCTGATCCCGACGAGCGCATCGAGCGCGGTGACCTGCGACGGCGCGAGCACCACGCAGATCGCGACATCGCCGGCGGCGAACAGCGCGCGGCCCGGCGCCAGCGCCGCGTCGGCGGCGGCGACCGGGACGGTGCGATACGCGACGATGTCGTCCACCACCACGCCGGCGT
>JALZOI010000898.1 GCA_030857245.1 Myxococcota bacterium | reverse complement strand
CTCCCGTCCACCGCCGCGAGGTCGGTGCGGCAGACGCCCGCGTACGCGACCGCGATCGCGACCTGCCCCGCCGCGGGTGCCGGCGGCGCCACCTCCGCGAGCGTGGCGCCCGTGGGCGTGCGGATCACGGCGCGCATCATCGCCCCGGTCCCTTCACCGCGGTTGTCATGGTGTCAAACATACACTATTTCAACGCGCCCGCACCCAGGGTATGCCCGACGGCACCGAAGCGTCCACTGCGCGAGGACGATCCGCTGCCGAGCCGCACCCGCGCGGCAGCGCGGTGATTTCTCGCCTCCACTGCGCATGCGTTGCACGTGCCCGTGCGCTGCGCGCCCGGCGCCCCTGCGAGGCGAGCGTCGATTCGCAGGGTCCGCGCGCGACGATCCACGCTATCCTCCGGGCCAGATGTTGCTCACGCGCGAGGAGATGACGTTCGACTTTGGCGACGCCAAGCTCGACCCGACGCGGGACCGCGAGCTGCTCGAGTGGATGCTGAACCAGTTCCTCTACGGCGAGATCACGGGCATCCAGGTCGGGCACTGGCTCTACGACGCGCCGGACTTCGAGGCGGCCAAGTTCCTCGCGCGGCAGTCGCTCGAGGAGATGCAGCACGTCGACAACTTCCTCCGCATCATGATGATGCTCGGCTGCCGCCCCAAGCCCGCGCACCCGGCGATCCGCTTCCTCGCGACGGGCATGATGGGCGGTTCGTGGGCCGAGCACGTCGCGCTCGAGATGGCGCAGGGCGAGGGCTTCGTGCTCGCGGCGTTCTACGCGGTGATCGACACGCTCGATCACAAGCCCTCGGTCGACATCCTCCGCCGCGCCGTCAAGCAGGAGGAGCGCCACGTCGAGTTCGGCGAGCAGCAGACGGCGAAGGCGATCGAGGGCAAGCCGTGGCTGCGGCGCCGCCTGCTCGGGCTCTCGCTGGTCTCGATGTGGGGCGTCCGCCGGCTCGCCAGCTTCATGGAGAAGCGGCTCCCGCCGGGGCATCCGGTGCTGCAGCACCTGCCCGCGTTCCTCGCGCACGCGAACCGGTGCGCCGAGCTCCGGCTCCGCCGGATCGGCGTGCTCGACGGGGCGCTCGCCGAGATCTCTGGCGCGAAGCGCGCCGCGCTCGTCGCCGAGGCGTACGGCGGCAAGGCCCTCGGTGGCCTCGGCTCGCTCGTCATGGTGCCGTTCCGGCTGCTGCCCTTCTGGCCCAAGCGCAAGCGCCTGACCGACACCTACCTGCGCGACGCCCACATCACGGGTTTCGCGCTCACGGCGGGGACGGAGTCGGGCGTGCCAGGTCAACTCCCGCAGGCGCAAGAACCGTAGGGCGACTGCCGTCGTCGCACGTCAGCTCGAGCGGCTTGGCGGAGATCAGCGCGGTGCCGAACACCGTGCTCGCGAGATCGACGTACTCGCGGTGGAGCGGATCGGGATCGGGGCCATCGTCGATCGGCTGCGAGACGTGGCCCTGCACGACGGTCCACTGGCAATCGGCGGTGTCGGTCTCGCAGGTCCGCGGCGCCTGCCGGTTCGCGTCCTTGTTCGACGGATCGAGCTTCTGGCTGCGGCGCTTCTCGAACACGAACGTGCCGCGGAACCGGACCTTGCCGGCGGCGACGCCCGGCCGCGCCGGCAGGTCGGCGACGAAGTTGCCGATCCAGTAGGCGATCGTTGCGGTCGCGATCCGACGGCCGACGATGCCGACCCGGCGATCCTCGGCGCGCAGGTTGCCGGCCGCCACCCGCGCGCGGAGCATGTCGGGCCCCTGCCACTCGTCGGCGAGATCGGGGCCGATGATCATGCCATCGGGGCCGGTCGCGACGGCGGCCGGCTTGCTCGCGATCGAGCGCGTCAACACCGGCGCGAGCACGCGCGAGAGCTCGTCGTGCAGATCGGCGTCGATCCGCGCGTCGCGCATCGTGCGGCCGCGGAGCGTGCCGTCTCGCGTGGGCGCTGGGGTGCGCCCGAACGAGAGGTGCTCGAAGACCGGGACCCACCGATCTCCGTCGCGCGCGTAGAGCGCGGTCAGCCGTAGCGGGATCACGGCGCTGCGCCCGCACATCGCGATCCGCCACGACACCTCGTCGCCGACCCACCCGGCCGTGCCGTCCTGCGCGAGGTGGATCTCGAGGCGCTTGGAGCGCGCCTCGGTCGGCGTCGACGGTGGTACGTCGAGCGGCCACCGGCTCGGCGCGCGCTCGAGCTCGCCGGAGATCAGCAGGTCGCCGGGTCCGACGCCGATCCGAGCCTGCCCGATCTGCGGCGGGATCATCGAGCTCTCGACCTCGGGCGGCTCGTCGCGCTCGTACGAGGTCAGCACCTCGTCCTGGAGCTCCGCGATCATGCTCGCCCGCAGATCGCGATCCGTGATCGCGACGGGATCCGCGAGCGGGGGCTGCTCCTTGACCACCTGGCGCGGACACGCCGCGAGAGCGCCGAGCAGGATCCCCGCGAGCGCGTGCCGGCGCGCGCTCATACATCCACCCGATCGTGCGGCTCGTCGACGTCGCGCACGACGCCGGGATCCGTGACGGCGACGGCGACCAGCTCGGCCGCCGCGAGCACGCTGCGCGCGCCGCCCTCGAGGTCGTGGCAGCCAGCGAGCCGGCCCCAGACCGCGCGCGCGATCAGCGGTGGATGCCCGCCTCGCCCGCCGAACCGCGGCTGCACGACCTCGTGCGTGCCGGCGGAGAGCAGCTGGCGCAGCGTCGCGGCGGTGACGTCGGGATGATCGACCGGCCACAGC
>JALZOI010000269.1 GCA_030857245.1 Myxococcota bacterium | reverse complement strand
CTGCTCGCCGGGCGCCGCCCCGCGCCGCAGCACGAGGACGGTGCCCGCCGCATGCACCGGCGGGCGCGTCCACGAGATCCCGAGGTGGCGGCCGTCGTCGCTCTGCGGCTGGTCGATCCGCAGGCTCCAGTCCGTGAGCTGCGGCGCCGGCTCGCGCGTGCGGAGCTCGGCGCCTACCTGCTCCGCGCGGCCGCTGCCGCTGCCATCGGCGCCGCTCGCGAGGACCGCGAGCCCGACGACGACGAGGGCCCGTGCGGCGCCCCTCATCGCTCGATGACCTCGACGTTCGCGCGCGGGACCGTGACGGTCTCGCTGCCGAGCTGGACCTCGAGCACGCGCACGCGCGTCTCGGACGGCAGCGTGTGGAGCTCGACGGGCAGGCGCGCCACCCGGCCGATCCGCCCGAAGTACGGCGCCCGGATGCAGCGCACCGGTGCGCCGACCTCGAGGCCGCCCGCCCCGCTCGCGAGCTCGACCGTGCTGCCGTCAGGCTCGGGGACGATGACCTCGGGGCGGATCACGCCGGCGCGGATCTGCGTCGCGCCGTTCACGGAGGCGAGCTTGCCGGCGAGCGCACCGAACAGCTCGAACGTCACCGTCGCCATCGCGATGTCACCAAACCCCTCGGTGACCACGAGCGTCGTCGCGAGGTCCTCGTTGCCGGTGACCGCCACGCCGACGTCGTAGCCGAGCAGCTCGCGGACGTCCTGGTACGCGAACCCGCCGCACACGACTGCGGCGACGCCGAGCTCCACCGCGCGGCGCAGCGCGGCGAGCGTCGCGCGACCGCCACCGATCACGACGCAGCCGCGATGGGCCTCGACGAGATCCGCCGCCTCGAGGACCTGCGACGGATCCCGCGCGCCGATCACGATCCGCGCCTGGCGCTCGCCGCCGAGCCCGAAGATGCCCTGCACCAGCGCCGCGCGAGTCTCGATCACCACGCCCTCGTTCGCGATCACCTCGACGACGGTGCCGTCCACGTACGCGTGGACCTCGACCGGCTTCGGCGGCTCGCGCAGCATCGCCATGCCGGTGACTGCCGACACGCTCTCGAGGATGCCGTCGATCGGCGATGGCGCGCTTCGCGTCGACCACCCGAACCACGCCTTCGCGCGCGCGATCGGCGCGCCCTTGACGATCACGCCACCGGGCTGCACGACGAGCTGGTCGGCCACCTCGTCGGGCATCCGCCCGAGCGCGGTCGCCAGGTTGACGAGGTGCACCTTGCCCGGGAGCTCCGTGCGCGCGACGACATCCGCTGCCGCGACGCGCGCTCCCGCGTTGACGAGCACGGACCCGGCGAGCGGCAGGCGTCGCGTCTTGCGCACGACCGCGCGTCGCGTGACCGTGAGACCGGGGGTGTACGCGTCGCCCATCGACGGCCGCACCATACACAATCTCGCCCGGCGGCACGCAGGCGGGCTCGCGGAGTGCGGACAGTCATGTGCACACTCGTTTGGTGGTGGACCGATCGGACGAAATCGGTAGGATGCGCGCCCATGCGGGTCACCGGGATCACCGTCGTCGTCCTCGCGCTTGGCGCAGGCTGCTCGTTCGAGGCACCGGCCTCGGGCACGCCCGATGGGGCGCGCATGCCCGACGACGCCGGGCCGACCCTGCTCGATGCAGCAGCGGATGCTGCGGTCGTGCCGCCCGACGCCGTGGTCAAGATCTGCGCACCCGCGTACGTGACCGTGCCGGCGGCTCAGACGCTCTCCAAGTATCGCCGCGTCCAGGTCCAGACCACGTGGACGATCGCCAGGGCTGGCTGCCAGGCCGACGGTGGCCACCTCGTGATCCCCGAGACCGCCACCGAGGCCGTCGCCGTCTACGCGTTCCTCGATCCCCTCAACAGCTCGCCGTACTACTGGGCCGGGATCACCGATCCGGAGCTCGACGGCCAGTGGACGACCGTGACGGGCCAGCCGTTCGCGAACATCCCGTGGGGCAGCGACGATCCCGATCAGCGCACCGGCGAGGTCGTGATCCTCGTGGGCTCGTCCGGCGCGTTCTATGACTGGTTTCCGACGGGCTCGCAGGAGTACGTCTGCGAGTGCAGCCCGTAGGCGCACACCCGATTCCGCGGGCCCCACTTACAAACAGTCTTGACTGACTGTATCTTGGGCGGTACACCACCGCCTGGATGCCCGAGGCTGCTCGCGTTCCCCGCACCCAGCAGCAGCGCCGCGACGAGACGCGCCGCGCGCTCCTCGATGCGGCGGTCGAGTCACTGATCGAGGTCGGGTTCGCCCGCACGACGACGCTCGAGGTGCAGCGCCGCGCCGACGTCTCGCGCGGCGCCCTGCTCCACCACTTCCCGTCGAAGGCCGAGCTGCTCGTCGCGGCGGTGGCGCACCTCGCCGAGATGCGCGCGCACGAGCTCAAGCGGCTGTCCGCGGGGTTGCCCGAGGGCCGAGCCCGCACCGACGCCGTGCTCGGCCTGCTCTGGCAGTGCTTCAGCGGCACGTTCTTCCAGGTCACGATGGAGCTCCGCACCGCGGCGCGCACGGATCCGGAGCTGCGGCCCGTGCTCGCGAACGCCGAGAAGACGCTCCGTGACGGCATCCTCGCGCAGGCCCGCACGCTGTTCGGCAAGGACGTCGCCGACCACCCCGGCCTCGAGCGCGCGCTCGACATGACGCTGCAGCTGATGATCGGCGCGGCGATGAGCGCCGTGCTGCACGCCGACAAGCGCCTCGATGCCTTGATCGACGACTGGAAGTCGCTGTTCCCGATGGTGTTGGCCCAGGCCCAAACGAAAAAGCGCAAGGTGACCCGATGAGCAAAGATCTGCGATTCGACGGAAAAGTAGCCCTCGTGACCGGCGCCGGTGGTGGCCTCGGCCGCTCGCATGCCCTGCTGCTCGCCTCGCGCGGCGCGAAGGTCGTCGTCAACGATCTCGGCGGCAGCTTCACCGGCGACGGCAAGTCGTCGTCGGCCGCCGACAAGGTCGTCGACGAGATCAAGGCCGCCGGGGGCGACGCGGTCGCCAACTACGACTCGGTCGAGGACGGCGACAAGATCATCAAGACCGCCGTCGACGCCTTCGGCAGGATCGACATCGTCATCAACAACGCCGGCATCCTCCGCGATGTCACGTTCCAGAAGATGACGCAGGCGGACTGGGACCTCGTCTACAAGGTCCACGTGCTCGGCGCGTTCCGCGTCACCCACGCCGCGTGGCCGTACATGCGCGACGCCGGCTATGGCCGCATCATCAACACCGCGAGCGCCGCCGGGATCTACGGCAACTTCGGCCAGGCGAACTACGCGATGGCGAAGCTCGGCATCCACGGCTTCACGCAGACGCTCGCGCTCGAGGGCAAGAAGCGCAACATCATCGTCAACACGATCGCACCGATCGCCGGCTCCCGCATGACGGAGACCGTGCTGCCGAAGGAGCTCCTCGAGGCGCTCAAGCCCGAGTACGTCTCGGCGCTCGTCGCCAAGCTCGCGCACGAGTCGACCGAGGACACGGGCGGCCTCTACGAGGTCGGCGGCGGGTTCTTCGCGAAGCTGCGGTGGGAGCGCTCGACGGGCAAGACGTTCCGGCTCGGCCGCACGATCACGCCCGAGGACGTCGACGCTGCGTGGCAGGACGTCACCCAGTTCGACAAGACCGAGCACCCAGGCTCGGTGCCCGAGTCGATGCAGCCGATCATGGCGAACGTCGAGGCCGGCCCGAGCAAGGGCGGCAACCAGTTCATCGATGTCGACGCGGCGCTCGGCTACAAGTACCCCGAGTTCACGTCGCAGTACGACGAGCGTGACGTCTCGCTGTACGCCCTCGGGGTCGGCGCGGCGAAGGACCCGACCGACGAGCGCGACCTCCAGCTCGTGTACGAGCTGTCGGGCAAGGGCATGAAGGTGCTGCCGAGCTTCGGCGTCGTGCCGGCGATCAGCATGGTCTTCACGCAGGGCAAGAACGGCGTGACCGCGCCGGGCCTCAACTTCGGCCTCGATCGCGTGCTCCACGGCGAGCAGTACACCGAGGTCAAGCGGCCGCTGCCGACGAAGGGCAAGCTGACGACGAAGGCGACGGTCAAGGACATCTTCGACAAGGGCAAGGGCGCCCTGGTCGTCACCGAGTTCGTGACCTACGACGAGCACGGCGACGAGCTCGTGCGCAACGAGCTCACGACGTTCGTGCGCGGCGCCGGCGGCTGGGGCGGCGAGCGCGGCCCGAGCGCGGACGTCAACGTCCCGCCCGATCGCGCGCCCGACAAGGTGATCGAGGACAAGACCTCCGAGAACCAGGCGCTGCTCTACCGGCTGTCGGGGGACTGGAACCCGCTGCACGCGGACCCCGGGTTCGCGAAGGCGTTCGGCTTCGAGAAGCCGATCCTCCACGGGCTGTGCTCGTTCGGCTACGCGACGCGCCACGTCGCCCAGGCGTTCGCGCCCGACGGCAACCCCGACTACGTGAAGTCGATCAAGGCGCGGTTCGCGTCGACCGTGATCCCCGGCGAGACCCTCGTCACCGAGATGTGGAAGGAAGGCGATCGCGTCATCTTCCGCACCAAGCTCAAGGAGCGCGGCGAGGTCGTGATCTCCAACGCTGCCGTCGAGCTCTGGAAGGAGCTGCCGAAGGCCAAGGATCGCAGCAAGCCGGCGGCGACCGCCGCCGCCGGTGGCAAGCCCGCCGCGGTGCCGAACACCACCGACATCTTCCGCGCGATCGGCACGTTCGTCGGCGGCAACCCCGCCACCGCCGAGAAGGTGAAGACCAACTTCCTGTTCAAGCTGTCCGCGCCCGAGAGCGCGTGGACGATCGACCTGACCACGCCGCCCGGCACGGTCACCGAGGGCGTCGCCGGCAAGGCGGTCTGCACGCTCGAGATGAGCGACGCCGACTTCATGGCGATGGCGACCGGCCAGGCCGACGCGATGAAGCTGTTCTCGTCGGGCAAGCTCAAGATCTCGGGGGACGTGATGGCGTCCCAGAAGCTCGGCTTCCTCAAGAAGCTGACGCCCGAGATGGTGCTCGCCGAGACCACGAAGCGGACCGGCGGTGCCGGTGCGGGCGTCCCGCCGACGGCCGCGCAGGCCGGCGTGCCCGCCGACTATGTCCCGACCACCGACGACGTGTTCGCGGTGATCGAGGAGTACCTGAAGCAGAACCCGGAGCTCGCCGCGAAGGTCAACACCACGTACCTGTGGAAGATCGGCAGCAAGACCTGGACGCTCGATCTCAAGGGCGCCGGCAGCGTCAAGGCGGGCGGCGATAGCGGCGAGTGCACGCTCGAGCTGACGGAGGAGGACTTCCTCGCGTTGACGCAGGGCAAGGCCGACGCGATGAAGCTGTTCACGACCGGCAAGCTCAAGATCTCCGGCAACGTGATGGCGTCGCAGAAGCTGCAGTTCCTCAGCAAGCTCGATCCGACGAAGGCCGTCGAGGTGATCGCGAAGCGGCGCGGCGTCGCGGGTGGCGCGCCCGCGGCGGCGTCAGCGGCGCCGGCAGCGGCGAAGCCGGCGAGCCAGGACGCGCAGGCGCCGAAGATCTTCGCGGCGCTCGCGAAGCGGCTCGCGGACAACCCGAACCTCCTCGAGGAGGTCCGCGCGACCGTGAAGATCATCGTCGAGGGTCACGAGCAGACGTTCGCGATCGGCGGCGCGGATCCGAAGAAGGTCGACGCGACGCTCGCGATCACGGACGCCGACTTCCTCTCGCTGGTCACCAGCAAGGCGACGGCGAAGGACCTCTACCAGCACGGCAACCTCAAGGTCGACGGAGACATCTCCGTCGCCCACCGCCTCGGCTTCCTCAAGGGCCTGGTCTAAGGAACGAAGGAGCGATCACATGCCACGCAAAGTTAATGTCATCGGCGTCGGGATGGTTCCCTTCGCCAAGCCGGGCAAGAGCGAGGAGTATCACGTGATGGCGCGCAAGGCCGGAGAGGCCGCGCTCGCCGACGCGAACATCCCGTTCACCGACGTCCAGCAGGCGTTCGCCGGCTACGTCTACGGCGACTCGACGTGCGGCCAGCGCGCGATCTACCAGCTCGGGCAGACCGGCATCCCGGTGTTCAACGTCAACAACAACTGCTCGACGGGCAGCTCCGCGCTGATGCTCGGCGCGCAGGCGATCGCTGGCGGCATGGCCGAGTGCGTGATCGTCGTCGGCTTCGAGCAGATGGAGGCCGGCGCGCTGGCGGCCAAGTGGACCGATCGCGCGAACCCGCTCGACAAGTTCGTCAACGTGATGAACGAGGAGCAGGGCTTCAACTCCGCGCCGCCTGCCGCGCAGATGTTCGGTGGCGCCGGTCGCGAGTACCGCTGGAAGTACGGCACGAAGAAGGAGACCTTCGCGAAGATCAGCGCGAAGGCGCGCCAGCACGCGTCGAAGAACCCGTACGCGCTGTTCAAGGAGGTGCTCTCCGTCGAGGAGATCATGGCGTCGCCCGAGGTGTTCGACCCGTTGACGCGCTACCAGTGCTGTCCGCCGACGTGCGGCGCGGCCGCGGCGGTGCTGTGCTCGGACGAATTCGCCGCGAAGCACAACATCTCGAAGCCCGTGTACATCGCGGCCCAGGCGATGACGACCGACTACCCGTCGACCTTCGAGGAGCACTCGATGATCAAGATGGTCGGCTACGACATGACCAAGGCCGCCGCGGCGAAGGTCTACGAGGCCGCCGGCATCGGCCCCGAGGGTGTGCAGGTGGTCGAGCTCCACGACTGCTTCACGGCGAACGAGCTCCTCACGTACGAGGCGCTCGGGCTGTGCAAGGAAGGCGAGGCCGAGAAGTTCATCTGGGACGGCCAGAACACGTACGGCGGCGCGTACGTCACGAACCCGTCGGGCGGCCTGCTCTCGAAGGGCCACCCGCTCGGCGCCACCGGCCTCGCGCAGTGCACCGAGCTCGTCTGGCATCTGCGCGGCACCGCGGAGGCCCGCCAGGTGCCGGGCGCCAAGGTCGCGCTCCAGCACAACCTCGGCCTCGGCGGGGCGTGCGTCGTGACCATGTACCGCAGAGACTGAGCCGGGGAGATTGGCCGCGAAGGCCGCCAAGGGACGCCAAGGATCTGTAGAGAAGATCGGTACGGGTGCATCCTCGGTCCTTCACACCTTCCTCGGCGTTCTTGGCGCGCTTGGCGGCCAAGCTCTCCCGGTCTGCGAGCCGCGGGAGCGCCACCGGGCGCGGGACGATCGGGTACGGTTCCTCGCGGAGGAATCCCGATGAGCGACGAGATCGTCCTGTACTACAACCCGATGTCGCGGGCGCGGATCGCCCACTGGATGCTCGAGGAAGTGGGCGCGCCGTACCGCCTCGAGCTGGTCAGCTTCGACAAGCGCGAGCACAAGGCCGACGCGTTCCTGGCGCTGAACCCGATGGGCAAGCTGCCGACGCTCGTCCATCGCGGCACCGTCGTGACCGAGAGCGCCGCGATCTGCGCGTACCTCGCGGATGCCTTCCCGGCCGCCGGCCTCGCGCCCGCCGTCGATGATCCAGTACGCGGCACGTACTACCGCTGGCTGTTCTTCGGCGCGGGCTGCGTGGAGGCCGCCGCCGTCGACAAGATGTTCTCGCGCCCCGACGTCGAGCGCCCGGGCGCCCTCGGGTACGGCAGCTACCAGGACACGATGAACACGCTCGAGCGCGCGATCACCCCCGGACCGTTCCTGCTCGGCGAGCGGTTCAGCGCCGCCGATGTCTACATCGGCTCGCAGATCGGCTGGGGCCTGATGGCGAAGAGCGTCGAGTCGCGACCCGCGTTCGTGGAGTACGTCGGGCGGTGCTCCGCGCGCCCGGCGTTCCAGCGCTTCATCAAGCAGGCCCAGGACGTCGCCGCGCAGCTCGAGGCCGCGAGCTGAGCGAGCTCACAGTCGGCGCGCGGCGTTGCTCGGCGCGTACACGCGATAGGCGCGGAACTTCTTCTTCTTGATCCGACCGTTCGTCAGGCCGGCGAGCGCCTTCGGCCCCGCCTCTGCCGTGACCGCGACGAAGCTGATGCGGTCGAGCACGCTGATCTGGCCGATGTCCTTGCCGTCGATCCCCATGTCGCCGGTCAGCGCGCCGACGATGTCGCCCGGGCGCAGCCGATCGTGGCGGCCGCCCTGGATCGCGATGGTCACCATCGTGGGCAGCGGGACGTGCTCGCCCGCGGTGCCAGGTGGTGGCAGCGGCGCCAGCGCGACGCCGTCGAGCGGGCCCGCGCGCAGCTCGTCCAGCGCGCGGCGGTCGGCCGGGCCGACGAGGCTGATCGCGAGGCCTTCGCGCCCGAGCCGCGCGGTGCGGCCGGTGCGATGCACGAACGTGTCGACCTCGCGCGGTAGCTCGAAGTTGATGACGGCCGCGAGCTCGTCGATGTCGAGCCCGCGCGCGGCTACATCGGTGGCGACGATCGAGCGCAGGCTGCCGTTGCGGAGCAGCAGCAGCACGGTGTTGCGATCGTGCTGCTCCATGCCGCCGTGCAGCGCGACCGCCGGGAAGCCGGCGCGGGTGAGCGCATCGGCGACGGCATCACAGGTCTCGCGCTGGTTGCAGAAGATCACCATCGATGTGGGCCGGTGGTGGTCGACGATCCGGATCAGCGCGCTCGTGCGATCGATCGTGCCGACCTCGTAGAGCTGGTGGATCACGCGCGAGGTGTCCTCGCCGGCGGGCACCGCGACGTGCAGCGCGTCGCGCTGGAAGCTCGCGCCGAGCTCGCGGACCGCATCGGTGAACGTCGCCGAGAACAGCAGGGTCTGGCGCTCGGGCGGGGTCGCACCGACGATCTCGGTGACCGCGTCGACGAAGCCCATCTCGAGCATGCGGTCGGCCTCGTCGAGGACCAGCGTCTTGATCCCGGTGAGATCGAGCCGGCCGCGCACGACGTGATCCTGCACGCGCCCCGGCGTGCCGACGATGACGTCGACGCCGTGGGCCAGCGACGCGCGCTCGCGGATGATCGAGCTGCCACCGCTGAGCGTGAGCACGCGGGTATGCGCGAGCGGCCGCGCGAGGCGGCGGAGCTCGTCCGCGACCTGCGCCGCGAGCTCGCGGGTCGGGCACAGCACGAG
>JALZOI010000897.1 GCA_030857245.1 Myxococcota bacterium | reverse complement strand
GCTCCTCAGCGTGCTCGCGATCGGACCTGCGGCGGCGGCTCCGCCGAAGGCGCCGCCCGGCCCGGCTCTCGTCGCCCTGGCGCCACCCCCGGGTGATGATGCCCGCCGCGCCATCGCGATCGGGCCGGCGGGCGAGGCCTACGAGTTCGATGGCAAGGGCGCCTGGGTCCGCCGCCAGCGCTTCACCACCGCCGACCGACTCGGCGTCGCGGGCCGCGCCGGGGCCCACGTGCTCGCCGCGGGCGAGGGTACGATCTACCGGCTCGCGACGAATGGCTGGTCGGCGCTCCGCCTCGCGCAGAAGGGCAAGGCCGTGATGAGCAGTGGTCCGCGTGCGGTCGGCGCGGTCGGCCGCCAGCTGTACGCGCTCGATCAGCTCGCCGGGGGCGAGCCCGCGAAGCTCGTGGTCGCGCCGGCATCGGTGACCGCGCTCGGGAGCGGCAAGACGCTCGTGATCCAGACCGAGCGCGGGTTGCTGCGGCTCGCGGGCATGAAGCTCGCACCGATCAAGAAGGCGCCGAAGCAGGTGACCCGGCTCGTCGGCGATCGCTGGGCACTCGTCGATCGTGGCGTCGTGGACCTCGCCACCGGTGCGCGCACGACCTGGCCCGCGGGGCTCGCCGTCCCGGTCGCTGCGGTCGGACCGGCCGAGAGCTTCGTCGGCGTCGCCACGACGCGGTCGACCGTGGAGCTCGTCACGCTCGTCAAGGGCAAGCTCACGCGCGCCCCCGTCGAGGTCGCGAGCGGGGGCGTGCCGGTCGGGCTGGTGATCGACAAGGCGGGCCGGGTCGTGATCGCGCTGCGCGACGGTCGGGTCGTCGTGCGCGATCGCGGTGCGTGGACGGTCGTCGCGGTGACGGAGGAGCTGGCGGCGCCCCGCCCTGGCGCCCCCCCGGCGGAGTCTCCGTGAGGAGAGAACGTTGCCAGGGTGCTCCTCGGCACGCTACGGTGAGGTCGCGCTGATGGCCCCTCACGTACTGGTCGCAGACGACGACGCCTGGATCCTCCGCATGGTCGCGACCGTGCTCGAGAAACGGGGCTATAGCGTCGAGACCGCCGTCGACGGCGAGGATGCGCTCGCCCGCGCCCTCGCCCGCCCGCCCGACCTGCTGATCACCGACGTCATGATGCCCAAGATGGACGGCTGGGCGCTGGTCCGCCAGCTGCGGTCGCACAGCGAGCTCGCGATGCTGCCGGTGATCTTCCTGTCGGCGCTGTCGTCCGAGGACGATCGGATCCGCGGCTTCCGGCTCGGCGCGGACGACTACGTCACCAAGCCGTTCCGGTTCGAGGAGCTCGATCTCCGCGTCACCAAGACGCTGCGCCGCACGCAGCAGACCATGCAAGACACCCGCGAGCAGCTCGGCGGCTCGGGGCTGCGCGGCGACCTCTCGCAGGTCGGGCTGTCATCGCTGCTCGTGCTCATCGAGATGGAGCGCAAGACCGGGCTCCTCCAGCTCCGCGCCCCGGACGGCCCGTCGGCCCAGATCCTCGTTCGCGAGGGCAAGGTCGTGCACGCGCGGCTCGATGACGTCGAGGAGCCGGTCGACGCCGAGTGCGTCTACTACCTGCTGACCTGGGGCGCCGGCGAGTTCGAGTTCATCGCGTGCCTCGTCGAAGGCGTCGACCGGGTCTCGGTCTCGACCACGCATCTCCTCATGGAGGGTGCCCGCCTCATCGACGAGGAGACGCTCCCCCGGTCGAGCGGCGCGGTCACGATCCCGCCGCTGCCCGCCGACGACGAACGACTCTAGCCGCGACGCGCGATCTTCGATCGCGGCAGCGGCCGCTCAGCCGGCCAGCAGCTCGTCCGCGAGCTTCTTGATGAGGCCGGCGTCGGCCCGATCGCCGAACTGCTTCTTGACCGAGCCGACGATGCGGCCCGCCATCTTCGGGTCCTTCTGGGGGAGCTCGCCGACCGCCTTGACGACCGCCTCGCGGAGCTCGGCCTCGCTCATCTGCTGCGGCAGGAACGTGCTGCACCAGCCGATCTCGAAGTCGAGCTCGGCGACCTGCTCCTTGCCGCGATCACCCGCGTTGGCGTAGTCGGTCCGCGCCTTCTCCATCGACTTCTTATAGGTGCCGATGACGTCGAGGATCAGTGCATCGTCGACCTGACCCGAGAAGCCCTTGGCCGTCCGCCGCTCCATGATCTTGGTGTTGATCATGCGGATCAGGTTCGCGGTGCGAGCGTCCTTCGCCTTCATCGCGGTGGTGAGCTGCTCGCGCAGCTGCGCTTCGAGGTTCGTCGACATGGCGCGGATCTACCACGGGGACCTCCTCGCTACATCTTGAAGAGCCGCGCCTGCACGAGGACCTCCCCGGTCCGCGTCCGCCGCCGCTGCTGCTTGCCGCGCCGGGTGCGCCGGTGCGCGTCGCGGCGCTCCGCCGTGAACGCGGCCGCCGGCGACGTCAGCCCGAACCCGCGATCGCTCGCGGCGCCGGTGGTCGAGAGCACCACGGAGAGCGTGTCACGCTCGACCGCCGCGGCCCGCTCGGACGCGCTCGTCCCTGCGAGCGCGATCGTGCGCTGGATCGGCGCCTCGCCGACCGGATCGGCCGGGTCCACGAGGTCGCCCGGCAGCGCCTCGCCGGTGACCACGACGCGGAGCCGCGTCACCGCGGGCTCGTCGGAGAGCACCGACCCGATGGCCTCCGCGATCGACTCCGCCGACGTCAGCACGCCGCTCGTGGCGCCGGCCCGCAGCGGCGTGATCGGCAGCGTCTGCTCGCCGGCCTCCCCGCCGACGGTGACC
>JALZOI010000896.1 GCA_030857245.1 Myxococcota bacterium | reverse complement strand
CGCCCCCGCTGCCAGCCGCTCGCCGATCGCGGCGAGCTCGAGCTCACCGCCCGCGAGCCGCACCGCGAGCACCCGACCGTCCGGATCGATCGCGACGTCGCGGTGGTCCTCCGCGATCCCGAGCGTCCCGAGCGAGCGCCCGAACCGCAGATCGAGCAGCCGCAGCCGATCGCGACGCTCGCGGATCACCGCGATGCCGCGCCGGCCCGCGACGGCGACGAGCTCCCCGGTCATCGCGAGCGTCTGCTGGATGCGGCCACTCGCGAGCGTGACGACGAGCAGCGTGCGCCGCTGCCCATCGCCGCTCACCACCGCGAGCGAGGTGCCGTCGAACAGCACGCTCGCGTTCTTGATCCGCGCGCCCTGCGCGAAGGTGCACCAGGCGCCGGTCGGCAGCGTGAGCCGCGGGCCGGCCGCTCGCACGTACCGCCGGCCGGCGACCGGCACCAGCGCATCCGGCTCGATCGCGAGGACGGCCAGGGTGCCGAGATCATCGACGAGGATCGACGGCGCGGCGGCGGTCCACAGTGCCGCCGGTGCCCCGACCGTGGTGGCGATCAGCACCGCGTCGCCATCGACCGTCAGCGCGTGCTCGCCGAGGCGCCGGCCATCGAGCGCGGTCCGGATCAGCGTCCCGGCGCGCGTCGCGATCCACACCTGGTCGGGCAGCGCCGCGACCGCCTGGACCTCGGCGCACGCGATCCGCCGCCGGCCCCCGCCGTCGACGTCGATCACGGTCACCCCGTCCGCGTCGCTCGCGAGCAGGTGCCGACCGTCGCGTGTGAACTGCAGCAGCCCGGAGCCGGTGGTCGTCCTCATCACCGAGGTAGATGCGCCCCGCGGCCGATGTGACGGCGGCCGCTAACCGCCGGAGATCACGGCTTCGTGAACGTGCGCGTGAAGTCGAGCTGCCCGGCGCCGTCGTAGAACGAGCCGGTGAAGGTGTCGTCGACGATCTCGACGTACATGAAGCCCACCTTCGAGGCGTCCTCGTAGAACGCCGTGTTGCCGCGATCGCGGAGCTCGGTGACCGACGCCCCGGCGCCCGTCACGATCATCTCGGTGCCGCACAGCGCGCCCGGCTCGTCGAGCCACTGCCGGCTGTGATCGTGCCCCGAGAAGTAGACCTGGCCGAGCCCGCACACGTGCTCGTCGAAGAACGTCTTCACGTGGTCGCCGTCGACGATCGGGATGGGGTTCGAGATCGGGATCCCGAGCAGCTCGGGGGCATCGTAGTTGCCGGCGTTGCCGTGGGTGCCATTCGAGCGGTACGGGTGGTGACCGGCGACGAACACCCAGTCCTTGTCGGCAACCTCGAGCATGGCGCTCGGCAGCCACGCCGCCTGATCACCGTAGACGGTGTTGTCCCAGATGATCGCGTTGGTATCGAGGACGACGAACCCGACGTGCTCCCACGTGAACGTGTAGTGCGTGTCGGGCATGTTCCACTTCGCCGAGACCTGCGAGTAGTCGACCTCGATCTTGCCGCGATCCCACTCGTTGCCGATGCCGGGCGCGTCGATGATGAGCTTGCCGCCGTAGTCGTGGTTGCCGAGCGCGACGTAGAACGGCAGGTCGATGTCGGCGTACGGCGTCTCGAACTTGGTCTGCCACTGCGGGTCGGTGACGCTGTCGACGCCGGCGTTGTAGATGTTGTCGCCGAGCATCAGCACGAAGTCACAGCCCTTGACGGCGCACAGGTCGCGGATCGCGACGGCGACCTGGCGCTGCTCGGCGTTGCCCTTGCCGGTGTCGCCCATCGCGATGAAGCGGACGCGCTTCGGCGGCGGTGGTGGCGGGTCACCAGGGGCATCATCGCCGCCGGGAGCATCGTCGCCGCTGCCGCCGCTGCCCGGCCCGCACGCGGCCGCAGCGAGCACGAGGATGGCGAGCCACCGCTGCGATCCGGCTGCGATCGTCATCATCAACGCGGACCGTACTCCAGATGCCCGGGCGTGGGGTGGTACTTTCCGAGCGTGGGGGCTCGCCGGTTACTCAGCTATCCGCTCAGCCTCGCCGTCGTCGTCGCGGCGCTGATCGCGGCGACCGGCGGATGGATCGCGTGGTGGAACTATCGGTCGGGCCTCGCGAACATCCGGACGCTCGCGTCGGGCCTGTTCGATCAGGTCGCGCGCCAGACCGCCGGCTCGACCGAGGCCTTCCTCGATCGAGCGCCGCCGGCCGCCGCGGCGCTCGCCGGGATCGTCGCCATCGACGAGGGTGGCCCCGACGCGCTCGCGCTGCGCTGCCTCGCCGTGCTCCGCGCCAACGAGGGCTTCGCCTGGGTCAGCTACTCCGACCGCGACGGCCGGTTCACCGGCGCCCTCCGCACGAAGACCGGGTTTCGCATCAACCGCAGCTCGATCGTCGACGGCGCGACCGTACGCCGCGAGCACGAGGTCGCGGCCGACGGCACGCTCGTGCCCATCCGGCCAGTCGCCGCCACCGCCTACGACCCGCGGACCCGCCCGTTCTACGCCCTCGCCGCGGCAGCCCCGCAGGGCGTGTGGACCCCGCCGTACGTCTTCGCCGGGCAGCTCGTCCCCGGCATCACCTACGCCCTGCCGCATCGCGCCGCGGGCCCCGGCGGCGAGCTGCGCGGCGTCTTCACGATCGACTTCGACCTCGCGCGCCTCTCCGACCTCGCGCGCGAGCTGCGGTTCTCGCCGGGCGGCCGCGTCGTCGTGCTGTCGGGCGACATCGTGCTCGCGCATCCGACCGCGCCGATCGTGCGGCCGGCGCGCGGCGGAGGCGAGCC
>JALZOI010000895.1 GCA_030857245.1 Myxococcota bacterium | reverse complement strand
GATCCGGCCGTAGCGCGCCGCGTCCAGGCGCGCCGCCATCTCGACCGGGATGAGATCCCCGAGGTGCATGCGGCCGGTCGGGTCGACCCAGCCCGGTGCGAACACGAGGAGGTCGCCCGGCTGGTGCGCCGCCCGGACCACCGCGGCGGCCTGGCGCCACGCCGCGTCGTCGGGAACCGAGCGCGCGGCGACCCGGGTCGCGACGATCTCCCAGATCGCGATCGCCACGAGCACGACCGCGAGGCCGAGCGCGACCGGCGATCGCCGAGGTGGATCGACGCTCTCGCTCATCGAGACGCCGTGACGCTACCACGCGTTGTAAGGTGCGGCGTGCGCCTCCACGCCGCGCTGTTCGCGATCGGGCTCGTCGTCTACGGCGCGCTCGCGTGGGATCGGCTCGGCAGGCCGTCGGGGGCGCCGCACTTCGTCTACCAGGCCGACGCGTGGCTGCGCGGTCAGGTCGCCGTCGACCAGCCGCTCCCCAACGATGACTGGGCCGTCGTCGAGACGGTCGAGCTCGATGACGGCACGCAGGTCGCGGGGCGCCGCCTCGTCACCCGGCGCGCGTTCCGCACGACCGACGGCACCGAGGTCGCGCTGCCCCGGATCAAGCGCTCGGTGCGCCACGACGCGTACGTGTCGTTCCCGCCGGTGCCGTCGCTCGTCATGCTGCCGAGCGTGCTCGTCTCGGGGCGCGCCGCGAACGACGTGATCCCGACGCTGCTGATCGCCGCGCTGATCCTGCCGCTCGCCTTCTCGGTGCTGCGCCGGCTGGCCGCCGCCGAGCTCTCGAAGCGGACCGTCCGCGAGGATCTCTGGCTGGTGGCGATGCTCGCGTTCGGCAGCGTGCTGCTGTTCTCGGCGATCCAGGGGAAGGTCTGGTACACGGCGCACGTCGTCGGCGTGGCGCTCGCCCTCGGGTATGCGTGGGCGTCGATCGAGGCGCGGCATCCGGTGCTCGCCGGGCTCGCGCTCGGCGCGGCGGCGCTGACCCGCACGCCGATGGCGTTCATGTTCCCGCTGTTCCTGTTCGAGGCATGGCGGATGGCGGCGCGCGGGGTCGCCGGGACGGCGCCGTACTCGCGCATCAAGCGCGAGCTTCAGGAGCCCGGCGGTAGCGCGTCGGCGAGCATGAACCTGCGCGCCGGCCGCGCGGCGATGCGGCAGGCGCTGGTGCGGCCGCTGCTCCGGTTCGCCATCCCGATCGCCGCGTTCGCGGTTGCGGGGATGATCTACAACCACGTCCGGTTCGGCTCGCCGACGGAGTTCGGGCACAGCTACCTCGCGCTCGGGGACTTCCGGCCGGTGCGCCAGCAGGTGCAGATCGAGCAGTACGGGCTCGCGAGCTACCAGTACCTCGAGCGCAACCTCGCCGTTGCCTTCACGCTGCTGCCCGATCTGCTGCCGCGGGCGCCGTGGGTGCAGGTCTCGGGGCACGGGCTCGCGCTGTGGGTGACCACGCCGATCCTGCTGTTCCTGCTGTGGCCGCGCGAGCGGCCGGCGCTGCACCGGCCGCTGTGGATCACGGTCGCGCTCGTCGCGCTGCCGACGCTGTTCTACATGAACTCGGGGTGGGTCCAGTTCGGCTACCGGTTCAGCCTCGACTACATGGTGTTCTTGCTGATGCTGATCGCGATCGGCGGACGCCCGCTGTCCCGCGTGGGCAAGGGCCTGATCGTCGTCGGGATCGCGGTGAACCTGTTCGGCGCGGTGACGTTCGATCGGAAGTGGCAGTACTACCGGGTCGGCGGGAACGCGTACGACGTCGTGGTTCCGCACTGACGGCCGGCCGCGGCGGGCGTTGCGTTCGTGGAGCGCGCCCTGCGTGGGGCCACGTGATCTCGCGGGGTTGGGACAGTCGACGTTGCGTTAGTGGAGGGCGTCCCCTCGCTAGGGCCGGAAGGGTTGCTCGTCCTTGCCGCGGACCGGGTTCGCGAGGCGGCGCGCCACGGCGTCCTGCTCGTCCTTGGTGAGGCGGCGGACGTAGACGCCGGCGGCGTCGATGCTGCGCGCGCCGAAGAAGCCCTCGGAGACGGCGTACTCGACCTCGATGATCATGTAGGGGTCGTCGCCGATCCACATCAGCTCGTGCTTGCGTGGGATGCCGACCCACGACGACAGCGTGAACTTGTCACGGGACCCGTCGTCGTTGAGGACGACCATCGTGATGCGCTCGGTGGCGGTCATCGGCGGTCCGACCGTAGCACTGTTTCAGGAGAGGCCGAGGACGTCGAGCATGTCGTAGCGGCCCGGCGGCTGGCCGACGGCCCAGGCCGCGGCGCGGAGTGCCCCCGCGGCGAAGATCGCGCGGGACGTCGCGCGGTGGGTGAGCTCGATGCGCTCGGCAGGCCCGAAGAAGACCGCGGTGTGCTCTCCGATCACGTCGCCGCCGCGCACCGCGGAGACCCCGATCTCGCCGCGCGGCCGTGCCCCGACGTCGCCGTCGCGGGTGTGACGCTTGACCTCGTCGTAGGTCGAGCCGTGGCCCGCGGCGATCGCGCGCGCGATCATCAGCGCGGTCCCCGACGGTGCATCCCGCTTCGCGCGGTGATGGGTCTCGACGACCTCGGCGTCCCACTCGGTGCCGAGCGCCCGGGCGGCGGTCTTGACGAGCCCGAGGAGCAAATTCACGCCGAGCGAGAAGTTGGCGGCGACGACGACCGGTGCGACCGCGGCGAGCGCGTCGATCGCGGCTTCGTCGTCCGGAGCCAGCCCGGTGGTGCCGATGACGGCGGCGCGGCGGCGCGCGCGCGCGAGC
>JALZOI010000268.1 GCA_030857245.1 Myxococcota bacterium | reverse complement strand
ATCCACGGCAGCACGCTGCGCGTCCGGATCGCCGGCGTGCCGGCGCGCTTCCCGACGACGGGCGCGGCACCGGTCCGCCCGGGCTCGAGCTCGTCCGCGAGGTCTTTCGCCGTCGCGACCCGCTTGCTCGCCGTCACCGGGGTCGGCGTCGGCCGCAGATCCCCGATCGCCTCGCGACCGAGCCGCTGGGTCTCGCCGAACGCGACGTCCTCCTGGCGCAACGTGGCCTCGAGGATCTTGCGCATCTCGCGTGCGTTCTCGAAGCGGTCCGCGGGCCGCTTCGAGAGGCCCCGCATCACGACCTCCTCGACCTGCTGCGGCAGCACGACGCCGAGCGCCGACGGCGGCTTCGGGACGTCGGACAGGTGCTTCGTCATGATCTCGAAGTGCGTGCCGCCGTCGAACGGCGTCTCGCCGGTCAGCGACTCGTAGAGCGTCGCGCCCAGCGAGTAGAGGTCCGTGCGGAGGTCGACCTGCTGCCCGCGGACCTGCTCGGGGGACATGTAGCGGACCGTGCCTATGGTCTGCCCGGTCGCGGTGAGCTTGGTGGACGTCGTCATCTTCGCGATGCCGAAGTCCATGACGGTGGCCGAGCTGTCGTGCGCGCGGATCAGCACGTTCGACGGCTTCATGTCGCGATGGATGACGCCGCGGCCGTGCGCGTACTCGAGCGCGCGCAGCACGTCGATCGTCATCCGGCACGACTCCTTCCAGTTCAGGCGCTTGCCCTCGAGGATCAGCCGCTCCCAGGTCTTGCCCTGCACGTACTGCATCGCGAGCACGAAGAAGCCGTCCTGCTGGCCGAAGTTGTAGAGGTGGACGATGTTCGGATGGTCGAGCGTCGCGAGCGCCCGCGCTTCGTCGAGGAAGCGCGACTTGACCTGGCTGTGCGCCGCGAGCTCGGGCGGCAGGATCTTGAGCGCGACCTCCTGCTCGGTGAGCTTGTGGCGGCCCTTGAAGACGACGCTCATGCCGCCCTGCCCGAGCACGTCGACGATCTCGTAGACCCCCAGCATCACCTGCCCGACCATGCGGTGCGCGCCGGTCGCCCCGTTGACCGCGCCGCACCCCGAGCAGCGAACGTCGATCTCGAGCACCTCGGTGCCGCACGCGGAACACGGCGGCATATCAGCGCGCCTTTCCGGTGGGCGATGGTGAAGCCTGCCAGCCCGGGATCCGCGCGAGCAGCCGGGCGAGCTCGTCGGCGATCACCGCCGGGTACTCGACGGGCGTGTAGTGCGTGCCGCCCTTGATCACGACGAGCCGCGACTGCGGGATCGCGCGGTGGATGTGCTCGGCGGTCGCCGGCGGAGTCATCAGATCGCGATCACCGGTGACGATCGTGACCGGGATCCCGACCTCCGCGAGCACGTCCTCGGCATCGTGCTCGTCGAGCCGGGTCAGGAGATCGCTGTAGATGACCCAGTCGACGGTCTGGAAGCCCGCGGCGACCGCGCGGAAGATCTCGACGTCGATCGTCGAGGACACCAGTCCGACGCGCTTCATCGCCGCGATCAGCGCATCCGAGCCGGCGACCCGCTTGGTCGCGCGGCCGACGAGCGAGGCCTGCGCCCGCACGAGCCGGAGCAGCATCGGGATCGTCTGCCCGATCAGCCGCGAGCCCATCACCGTGCGGAACGCGCGACCGTAGGTGCCGTTGATGGCGTAGAGGCCTTTGACGCGCGCGGGATGGCGCTTGATGGTCTCGAACGCCACCTGGACGCCCATCGACCAGCCGGCGATCACGAAGTCGGTGACGCCCTCCTGCGCGAGGATGGCCAGCAGGTCGTCGACCTGGTGCGCGATGGTGTTCGCGCGCGGATCCGCGGGCGCGCCCGACGAGTAGAGCCCGCGGTAGTCCCAGCAGATCGTCTGGTAGCCATCGAGCGCGTCGTAGAGGTAGCGGAACGCGAGGTACGTGCCGCCCAGCCCGTTCGCGAGGACGATGCACGGCCCCTCGCCGCGGACCTGGTATCCGATGCGGGTGCCATCGCGGACACGGGCCTCGCGGTGGTCCAGCGTGCGCGCCCACTCCGGCGTGCTCCCCCGGGAGGAGTCGACCATCTCTCAACAACGTACCCGAAAACGGCAACGGCCGCGCGAGGCGGCCGGTCGTGTCGATTGTCGAGCGCGCGCTGGCGAGCTCAGAAGTACAGCACGGCGGACAGCCGACCGCGGGTGTACTCCTCGCTCTCGTCGCTGTCCGGGGCCGGCGGCGTGATGGTTCGAGCCGCGATCCCGGAGTCCGTCTGGAGCTCGTCGCGATTGCTCGAGACGCTGTTGCGGCTGCCGGCGCGGACATCGAAGAGCACGTGGAATTTCGGGGTGACGGCCCAGCGCAGGCCGATGCCGAGCTCGCCGAAGTTCTGCGTGGTGGTGTAGGCACCGTCGACGTCGGCCTGCTGCACGCCCATGCCGGCGAGGACGTAGGGCGCGAGCTTGTTGTAGGCACCGATCTCGTAGACGAGCGACGCGCCCATGCGGCGGTCGACGCGGCCGGTGTCGGCCTCGTACGTCTGCTTGCCAAGCTCGCCCTCGATGAGCAGGCCCTGCGTCAGGCGGAGCCGGCCGAGGATGCCGACGTCGCTCGACTCGTTGCGGTCCTCGACCGAGACGCCACCGGCGAAGAGGCCGATGCCGAACTTGGGCAGCTCGGGGCGCGGCGCGAGCACCACCGTGGCGACCGGGGCGACCGGGTAGTACGAGGCGCTGTAGTACGTGCCGTAATAGGAGGGGACCGGCGTGTAGTAGTAGGGGCGGTAGGTCCGGTAGCGCGGGTAGTAGCCGCCGCCGACCCAGATGTGGCCGCCGACCGACCAGCTCCGCGGCGCCCAGGTGCGATGGCGATAGCCAGGCCGCGCGTAGGTCACCGAAACACCTCCCGACGAGACGGCCGGGGCGTGGACGTGGACGCGAGCGCGACCACCAGCGCTGTAGCGATGGCGACCGGCTTCCGCAGTTTCGGTCTGCGCGACGGTCGCCACCGACGAGAGGCCAAGGGCGAGCACGAGAGCAAAGCGAACGTTCACTGGGTGAGCCTTTCGAAAAACGGTCCGGGAGGGTTTGGGGGTCTGGATTGTAAGGTGAAGACGCCCGAGTACGTCGATCGGTTTACGGTGCAGTCGTTGGGCCAGTCATGCGCCGCCCCCTTGGTCTACCAAACGTTCGCGATAATGACCCCTTACATCTGCAGCAGATCTCGGCAACCATGCGGCTGTGACCGCGTCTTCACGATGTGCCGACGCGAGTGGCGTTTCGACGACAGCTCAGAACAGCTCGCAACTCCGCCAAGTCACAAGCATCCTTGACACTCGGTGTCCTGGCTTTCTAAAGTCACGCCCGACGGAGGTCTACCTTTGAGCGACTCTAAGAAAGCCGGCAGCCGCGACATCAGTGATCTGAAGGCGCGTCTCGGCTTGAAGAAGGGCGCCGCTGCGGGCGCGCCTGCGGCTGGTGGTCAGGGTGCACGGAGCAACGGGGCCGGCGGCCTCGTCGCTCCCCCTGGCATGAATTTGCCACCTCCTCCCAGCGTGCAACAGCAGCCGGCGGCGCCCCCGCCGCCGAACGCGCACGACGATCCGTTCGGGGCCATGAATCACATGGCCGCGGTCGGCAACGTCCACCGCGCTCCGGAATTCGTCATCGTCAACGACGGCAAGCAGGTCGAGAACGTCGGCTCGCAGTCGATGGGCGCGACGGTCGCGAAGATCGCGATCCCCGCGGTCGTGGCGCTGCTCGCCGGCATCGGCATCGGCCGGGTCTCGCGCGACGCGAACTTCTACAATGACGGCCTCAAGGACGCGCGCGCGATCCTCGGCGACGCCAACCAGCCCTCGACGGTCAAGGCGACCAAGAAGCTGCTCTCCGATCTCGACTCGTCGCTCGACGAGATGAAGACGAAGAACAACTACCGCCCCGACGAAGCGGCCACGAAGAAGCTCGCCGAGCTCGTGACCAAGCTCGACGTCAAGAGCGAGCTGGTGTTCCGCGCGAAGCAGAACTCGCTCGACAGCGGCCTCGCGGGTCAGATCCTGGCGTTCTACGCCGGCGTCGCGGAGGTCCGCGGCATGCTCGACGCCCACGTCAAGTCGGCGAAGGCCGACGAGAAGGCGCTCGCGACTGGCAAGCAGAAGAGCGACGACGCGGCCATCAAGGAAGGCGACAACGCGTTCCTCGCCGGCCAGCCGAAGTACGCGGTGCTGTTGACGGCGCCGACCGACGAGGACCGCGACGACTTCGGCGCGAGACTCGTCGAGGTCGGCCCCGTCTTCTGCGGCGACAAGCAGTCATCGTCGGGCAAGTGCGATGGCGGGGGCCCCAGCGGCTTCGGCTATCGCAACGATCCGGGTGGCGTGGCCTGGACCAAGGGTGACCTCGTCACCTCGGGTCAGGACAGCGTGCCGACGAAGAAGCTCGTCATGCTGCTGCCGAACGGCGTCCGCGACGCGCTCATCAAGACGGGTGAGCCCGGCGCGTCCGAGGTCTACTACACGAAGCGCCTGCGCTCGATCGCCGACCGCACGAAGAAGCTGATCACCGACGCGAACAAGCTCGAGTCGCAGCTCCAGTCGGCCTCGAGCAAGGGCTCGCGGTTCAGCTTCTTCCTCTAGTTCCCGGGTCGGTCGTTCCGCCGGTAGGCGCCGGTCGTACCCCGCCGGCGCACCTCGCCCGGCAGGGGTGCGCACGGGGCTGCGAAGTCGGGTGAATTCGTGACGGCGTCAGCCGTCTGCTTGGCACGGTCTTCCTTGGCACGTCACACTCAGCCTGGGTAGGATGCGTTCCCCGCTCCTAAGGAGACGTATGCGTCGAATCAGCTCCCTCTTCCTCGTCACGGCCCTGCTGGGCGCGTCTCCCATCGTCGCGTTCGCCAAGGGCGACGCGAAGGCACCTATCAAGACCGCCGCGAAGGCGAAGACCGCGAAGAAGGTCAAGGCGCCGCCGCCGAAGAAGGCCGTCCCGCCCCCGACCGCCGCGAACAAGAAGAAGCTCGCCGAGCTCTTCAATGGCTTCAAGTTCGGGATGGCGAAGGACGAGGTCATCGCCGAGCTCGGCAAGAAGATCGAAGAGAGCTACGAGGAGCGCATCAAGGCCACGACCGACATGGCCACGCAGGACCGCCTGCGCGTCGAGCGCAAGAAGGAGCTCGCGCGGATCAAGGCGAGCTACGTCTCGTTCGAGGGCAAGCGCACCGGCTGGGACGTCTCCATCGTCGAGGAGGAGTTCGCTCACAACACCGGCGAGTCCATGATCGAGCGCTGGGAGAACCAGGGCGGCAAGAACCAGCGCCGCTTCTTCTTCTTCCACGAGGGCAAGCTCTACAAGATGTTCGTCTCGCTCGACGTCTCGATCCTCCCCGAGGACAAGAAGAACTTCGATACGTTCAAGGGCGTGATGCTGGGCCAGTACGGCCCCGGCGACGTCGAGGCGGACCGCATCACGTGGCGCACCGGCGAGTTCGATGTCCGCGCCGTCGACAAGCTGAAGGCGTACGACACGCTCGCGCTCGTCATCGAGGATCCGCGCGTCAAGAAGGAGCTCGTCGCGCAGCGCGAGGCGAAGGCCCCGCCGAAGAAGGAGACCAGCTCGGTGATCAAGGCCGTCATCGACCCCGACCAGACCGACAAGCCGGACGTGAAGTCGAACAGCGGCGCGGTCGATGCGGTGATCAAGGCGCAGGGCAGCTCGAAGAAGTAACGGCGCGGCCTCGCGGGCGACCTCGTCGCCTCGGGCGAGGGACGCACCGTGACCGATCGCAGAGCCAGGGCCCTCGGCCTGGCTCTTCGGCGTTTCGGGGGCGTTTCGGGGCGTTTCGGGGGCGTTTCGGGGGCGGTCGCCGGGGGGGTCAGTTCCCGATCGAGGCCGCGGGCGCATTCTGCGACAGCGACTGCGAGGCACCGGTGAGCGCGTCGGGAGTCACCACGACGTCGAGCTCGCGGCCGGTCACCGAGCCGTGGCAGCCGCCGCAGACGGCGTCGAACAGCGACTGCTTGATGCCCATCGAGATCCGCTCCTGCGGGCCGAGCTGGTGCTCCTCGCCCATCGTCACGAGCGACTTGCCGCTGGCGTCCTGGAGCTCGAAGACGACGCCCTGCCCCGCCGGTAGCCGGACCTTCGCCGAGCCGTCGCTCGCGAGCTCGGCGCGCCCGAGCATCGTGCGCTGCTGGAAGATGCCGTTGGTGTTCGGCGTGCAGCTGCCGGGCGGGCACATGCCCTCGCTGTAGACGGCGAGGTAGCGAGCATCGCGGAACGCGTCGACCGGCCGCCCGCGGCGCAGGTTCGAGGTCAGCACCGTGAACACCATCGGCGCGTCGGGCAGGTGGACGATCGCCTGCGTCGGATCGTCGTGGTCGGCCGCACCGCCGAACACGAGCTGGCGACGGTTGTTGTAGAGCTTGCGCGCGGGGGCCTTGTACGCGAGCACCGCGTCGACCCGGACGCCGGTGCCGTTGTCGAACAGGTCACGACGCCCACCGGACCGCGGGTCGACGGCGACGATCTCGAAGTTGCCCTGCCCGACGTTGCTCGCGTACGCCGCCATGATGGTGCCGTCCGGTAGCGCCATGGGATGACGGTAGCCCGCGATCGAGCCCATCCGGCCGCTCGCGTTGAGGCCGTCGATCACGCGCATCGCCGGCACGTAGCCGTCCTGCACGCGGCCGTCCTCGAACGGTCCGATGCTGCGGTTGAAGATCGCCAGGGCCCCGGCCGCGCCGGGCAGCGCGGGGCTGCCGTCCGCCGTGGTGTCGCTGACGATCAGCAGGAAGTCGCCGTTCGCGCCCTCGCGGATGTCGGTCGCCGACGAGTAGCCGACCGACGGACGCACCGCGGTGAGGTCCGCGAGGTCGGCGAACGGCGACTCCTTGCGCTGCGCGAGCAGTGGGTGGTAGTCGGTGAGGTCCCAGTTGAGGCGACGGCCGGCGAGCTGGTAGAAGCCATCGCTCGTCTTCTCGGTCGTCATCGTCACGCGGCCCTCGCGCATGAACGCAGGCCCGACCTCGGAGTTCGAGAGGAAGGTCATCTGCGTCGGGCTGCCGGTCCCGGCGAGCCCGGAGACCGCGACGCGCCAGAGGTCGGCCTGCGGGAGGAAGCGCTTGCGCGACCGGGTCGCGCCGGTCTTGCCGCGCGTCGACGCGAACACCACGTGGCTGCCGTCGGGCGCCCACGCGGGATCGAAGTTGTGGACCTTGAGGCCGTTGCTGTCCGGGGCCGCCGGCGTCAGCCGCGTGCAGCCCGTACCGTCGATGTTGACCGCGTAGACCGCGAGCGGCTGCGTGGCGTCGGCGCGGCCCGCGAACACGATGCGCCGGCCGTCGTGGGCGACGTCGGGGGCCTGGATGTCGGGGCTCGCGCCGAGCCCACAGCCGCCGTGGATCGCCGAGGCGGTCGCGGCGTCAGCAGCCTCGACGCGCTGGCCCGGGCCGAACGAGGTGCCGGCGACCATCAGCTGGGCGCCGCCGTGGAACGTGTCGAACTCGAGGCGGCCCGCGGCCGCGGTGCCGGCGGTGCGCTGGACGTAGACGATGTCGACCGGATCGCCGGCGTCCATGGCCGTGACCTCGCCCGCGCCGAGCAGCGTGCCGCGCTCGAGATCGAGCCAGCGCTGGACGGTGCAGAACGCCGTGGCGGTCGCGGGTACGAAGGTGGTGGGACAGCCCGCCGGATCGGCGGGGCCGGTACCCGGCGACTCGAGGACGGGCCCGCCGCGGTGGCGGATGCCGCCGATGTCGGAGACGCGTGGATCGTCGTCGAGGATCGACTTCGCGACCGCGCGGCTGCGGCGGGCGTCGGGGAGCTCGAGCGCCATGAACTCGTCGCGCAGCAGGTCGTAGTTCTTCTGCAGCGCCACCGCCGAGAAGAAGCCGATCGCGCCGCTGCGCAACTTGAAGTCGTTCGCCGCCTGCGGGCTGTGGCACGCCTGGAAGCCGCAGCCGCGCGTCAGCAGCACCGGCTGCACGTGATCGGCGAAGAACGCCTTGTTGGGATCACCCTTCACGAAGTCGAGCTTGCCGACGCCCGCCGCCCACGTGCGAATCACCTCGTAGTTGCCGTCGGAGATCGACGAGAACTGATCGCCACCGCTGTGGCCGCGGCCACCGGCGGTGACGGCGAGCGGAACGCGCAGCAGCTGCGAGTCGTCGACGGGATCGTTGACGAAGGCCCACGCCTGGCTGAAGTTGAACGCGCGCTGCGTGTCGTCGGTACCGCACGTGATGTAGAAGTCCGACTGCGGCGCGCCGTGACAGTTGCCGGCCGCGCAGCCGCGCTCGCTCAGGATCGGCTGGACCGTCGTGGTGAACGCCGCGTAGCTCGGGTTGCTCGCGAAGGCCGCGGCGTTGAAGCCGGCCGGGACGACCGTCGAGCAGGCGCCCTCGCCCTCGCGCCGTGGCGACGCCGGCTCGAGCCCGTTGAGGGTGGCGCCGTTCTCGAGCCACGTCTGCAGCGTGAAGTACGCGTCGGAGCCAACGTCCAGGATGCCGCCGCCCGAGTGCTCGACGTCGATGTCGCGGAACCCGGCGCCGTACTGCATCTTGAGCTTGCCTGCGCCCACCCCTTTGATCAGCAGCAGCGGGTGCGGGTACGCCCCGAACGGGGCGAGCACGTCGCGCCGCTTCTGGATGTTCTCGAACGAGGTGACGTCGAGGTTCCCCGCAGCGATCGCGAACGGATCATCGGCGTTGATCGAGTGACAGCCCGAGGTGTTGCTCGAGCACTTCTGCACGAGGATCGGCTCGATGTTGCGCTCGTAATACGTGCGGCCCGGTGGCGTGTCACCACACGCGGCGGATCCGGAGATCGCCGCGCAGATCACCAGCCAGCGGAGTCGTTCCCGACGGAGCTCCATGGTTCGCATGTTACCTCTTTCCCGTGGCCGTGCTCGTGCCGGTTCGCACGCGGCCCGAGCTCCCCGGGGGACCCTCGCCGCAGGGAGACGCGGCGATCCTTGCTCCGCTGCGGACCGCCGGGCTGTTCGCGGCTCGGGCCCGGCTCGTCAGCGCAGCTGCGCGAGCGCGGCCTTCGCCGTCATGCGCACGAGCCCGCTGGTGTCGGTCGTCGCGCGGGTGAGCGC